>CAZADC010000409.1:0-3543 GCA_964483755.1 uncultured Planctomycetaceae bacterium
AGTACGCCTACAAGCACAATCTGACCCCGTTCGCCGTCTCGAGCCCGCACTTCAGCCTCGCCGAGATGGTCGAAGAGCCCTGGGCCGAGTGCGCCAGCATCGCCGGGCCCGATCACGCCGCCGACCGCGAGTGGTACGCCGAGCACGGCGTGGCGCTGTTCCCCTGGTCGAGCCTCTCGCGGGGGTTCTTCTCCGGACAGTGGGACCGCGACAGGATGGAAGCGGCGGCCGATGACGAGAAGGACATCGCCGTCCGCTGCTTCCGCAGCGAGGACAATCTCAAGCGTCTCGACCGCGCCTGGGAACTGGCGGAAGCGAAGGGCGTCAGCGTGCCGCAACTTGTCACCACCTGGGTGACGCACTATCCGCTGAACATCTTCCCGCTGATCGGCGCATGGAAGCCCGCAGAGGCGCGGCAGAACGTCGAGGCGCTCGATCTGGAGCTCACGCCCGCCGAGATGGACTACCTCGACCTGAAGCGCGACGAGTGTTGAGCTGTCGGGCCGACGGGCCTCCGATCTTCTACTTCTAAGAGGGGTCGATCGGCTCGTCGTCGGCGAGGCCCAGCTCGGCTTCCAGGGCGTCGGCCTTGGGGAGTTTCGGGCCGGTGACCGCCACGACCGCGCCGGGCAGGCCCCACAACATGGGCAGGATCCTCGCGAGCAGCGCCAGCGCCAGCGCTACCGACGGGCTGACGGCCGCGAAGAACAGCACGTAGAGCTGCTCGACCAGCCCCACGCCGCCCGGCGTGATCGGCACGGCGCCGATGATGTAGATCAGCGGCACGTAGAGGAAGTACTCGTGCCACGCCGCGCCGACGTGCAGGCTCGCCCCCGTAAGCGCCACCCCGCCGATCCACGTCACGTGCGCCCCGAGCGTCATGGCGATCGCCCGCAGCAGCGCCCCGATCCGGCTGCGGTAGATCGCCGCCGCTTCACCCGCCGCCGTGATGTGGTGCGCGAACGGCAGCCGACGGTAGAGCTTCTGGAGGTGCAGCGACCGGCGGAACCGGCGCGAGAGGACGAACGCCAGCGTCAGCGCCACGAAGCAGACCACCACGGCGACGGCGATCGCCGGCTTGCGGAGCGCCTCGGCGTCGGCGAGCCCGGTCGCCCAGACGGCGACGACCATGACGGCCGCCAGAGCGGTCAGCTCCGTCAGCCCCATCACGCGATCGACGAAGATGCTCACCAGCACGGCCGCCGTCTTCGGCGTGTGGCGGGAGACGTAGTACGCCTTCACCAGATCCCCGCCCACCGTGCCGGGCACCACCGCGTTGAAGAACTGCCCGAGGAACGTCAGCCGCACCGACTCCCACAAACGGATGCGGATCTCCTGGACCCGCAGGAGGTACCACCATCGGACGGAGATCGTCAGGAGCGAGAGCCCGAAGCTCGCCAGGGCGGCCGAGAGGATCAGCGGATCGACGTTCTCGAGACTCGTGGCGAACCCCCGCCGCACGACACGGTCCGGCCGGTCCGGATCGACCGGACGGAAGTCCTCCACCGGCCGCGTGGTGGTGCGCCGCCACCAGAGCATTCCCTCGGCGACCGTCAACTCGTCGGCGGGCGGCGCTTCGGCGCGGGAGCGGGGGGGCTCGACCACCGCCAGCGACTCGCCGCTCTCGATCAGCACGGCGTAATCGTGCCAGTGCACCCGGGAGAGGACCCATCCGAGCAGCACGACCGCAAGGATGATCTTGACGGCGAGCAGAAGGTGTTTGCGGGCGCTGGTTCGCATGGGCTCCTTCCCGGCGGCCGGGATTATAGCGCGACCGTCCGCGACGGTCCAGAACGGCAAGCGACCCGTCCGACGGTCGGCGCGTGCGATTGCGCCTTGGCCGAACCGCCGAAGTGCTGTAGGATGATCGACGGTCGGAACCAGTTCTGCGTATCCGGAGGTCCGCACATGCGTCGCGTCCGTGACGAGCGTCGTCAGCACAAGCGACACGAGCTGCGCTGCCCCGTCGTCGTGCGGGGTGACGACGGCGAACCCCTCGCCGAGACCGCCACCGTGAACATCTCCGACGGCGGCGTGTTCGTGACCGTCCCCATCGACTCCGTGCCCGCGCGCGGCTGTCCGGTGCGGCTCGACCTGCGAATCCCCCGTCAGACCACCAACACCTACATGCTCGAGGACGTTACGCGCCGAGCGACCGTCGTCCGGCACACCGCACTCAAGGACGACGGACACGCCGGCGTCGCCGTGGAGTTCGAGCGCGACGAGCCGCTGCAGATCGAGGTCTGACGCCGACGCCGCACCACCGCCTTCGCGCCGGACCTACTCCTCCAGTCCGCGCTCGATCGGCAGGCCCGCCTTGCTCCAGGCGACCATCCCGCCCGCCAGGTTGCTCGTGCGGACGTATCCCCACTCGCGGATCGCCGGGACGATCGCACGGCTGCGGGCGCCGGAGGTGCACACCGTCACGATTCGCTGGTCCTTCGACGGGGCCCTGCCGTGATTGACCTCCGGATACATCCGGTTTGTCTCCAGGTTGTCCTTCAGCCTGTCGATCGGGATCACCACCGCCCCGGCGATGTGCCCGTACTCGTAATCGTCCTTGTTGCGGACGTCGAGAACGAACACGTCCGGGTTGCTCTCCATCTCGGCCGCAAGCTCGTCCGGCGTGACGCTGTCGGGAACCTGGCCCGCCTCAGCGGCCCCGTCAGAGTCTGTTTCGACGCTTGCATCGCCGATATCGGACGATTCCGGTGCGGCTGCGGTCTTGTCCGCGCATCCGCAGTTCTTCACCGCGGGCGGCTCCTGCGCACAACCGGCCGCGAGGAACGCGGCCGCAAGCAGCACGACAAACGGAGCACGGAACAGTACGTGATCGATTCTGCGGTTCATCTGCGCCTCCGGGGTTCGATGCGTTGCTGTCATGGTAGCAGACCGGTCGGCTGGAAGGGAAAGCCTTCCGGCTTTCCGCGTCCCGCCCCGCCGACGTAGAACGGTTCGCGGACCTCGCGCCACGCCCGGCTGCCCCAGCGCCACGAGCGGAAGGGGTCGCGGATCCGGTCCATCTCATCGAGCAGCCAGTCGTGCAGCGCGTCGCGGACGTCGACGGCCGCGGAATCGTCGATACGGTTGTCCAGCTCCCACGGGTCCTCGGCAAGGTCGTAAAGCTCGTCGGTCTCGAAGAGGTTGACCACCAGCTTGTACCGACCGTCGGTGGCGCAGCGGACCGGGTAGAACTCTCCGAAGCTGTCGTGGTTGATCGCGAAGCGGTGGAAGTTGACCATCGCCCGCTCGCGAGCTCGCGCGGCCGGGTCTTCGAGGACGTTTCTCATGCTGACCCCGTGCAGGAGCGGCGGCACGTCCGCCCCGGCGAGCTCCAGCATCGTCGGAAGCAGGTCGACGTGACTGACCAGCGACTCGCTTACCGCGCCGCGCGGACCGTCGGGCGTGCGGACGATCAGCGGCACGTTGCAGGTCTCCTCGTACATCATCGGCCCCTTGCCGGCCAGGTGGTGGGAGCCGAACTGGTCGCCGTGGTCCGTCGTGTAGATGACCGTCGTGTCGTCGCCGTGCAGGCGGTCGACG
>CAZADC010000410.1:0-3534 GCA_964483755.1 uncultured Planctomycetaceae bacterium
GGTGACCGACGAGACGCTGGCGGCCGACCTGCTCACCGAGATGGGCCCCGGCGGGGAGTTCGTAACGTCCGAGCACACCGTCCGCCACATGCGGGAGGAGTTCTACGTGCCCGAGATCGCCAACCGCCAGAAGCGCGAAGAGATGTCGCCCGACGAGGAGGCCCTCGCCCGCGCCCACAAGGTGGTGGAGGAGATCCGCGCAGCCGAGGCGACCAGCCGGCTCGATCCGGAGGTCCGCGGGAAGATTCTGGAGACCTTCACCGAGATCCGTCCGGTCGGCCGGGCCGCGAAGGGAGGCGCTTCGTGAAGGCCCGCAACGCGAGAAACAACGTCGTGGACATCGAGGGCAAGGTGACGATCGTCACGGGCGCGTCGTCGGGAATCGGCGCGGCGATCGCGCGGACGTTCGCCGCGGCCGGGTCGCGCGTCGTGCTGACCGCGCGGCGCGAGCAGCGCCTCCGCGACCTGGCGAATGAGATATCCGCCGACGGCGGCGAGGCGCTGGTCGCCCCGGGCGACGTGACCGACTACGAGCAGGTCCGCGAAGTCGTCCGCCAGGCGGAGGAGCACTTCGGCAGCGCCGACGTGATGGTCAACAACGCCGGGTACGCGCTCTCGAAGTCGCTGACCGATTCGAGCGTTGACGAGATCCGCGGACAGATCGACGTGAACCTTACCGCCGTCGCCTACGGCTGCAAGGCCGTGCTGGGCGGCATGATCGAGCGCGGCGAGGGATACATCGTCAACATCGGCTCAATCTGCTCGGTGAACGCCTACCCGGACTACGCGGCCTACGTGGCCGCCAAGTTCGGCGTGCTGGGCTTCAGCCGGAGCCTCTACGAGGAGGTCCGCGAGAAGGGCGTGCGGGTGAACTGCCTCTGCCCCGCGGCCGTGAACACCGAGTGGGCGGGCATCGCCGGGGCCGACCTGCCCTGGTCGCCGGCCGATCGCCTCCAGCCCGAGGACCTCGCCGACGCGGCGCTCTACTGCGTGACCGCACCGAAGCGGGTCCACATCGAGCAGATCACCCTCTGGCCGACGTGCGAACCGACCGTATAGACGCAGACGCAACAGACAACGCAGGGCAGCAGGACGAACATCGAATGACGACCGAAACGACACTGAAACAGCGCGAGGGCGTGCTCGTCACGCCGGACGAACGTCTGAGCGACCAGCAGGTGCGCCTGGTCGACGAGGTCTCCCGCGAGATGCTGAGCGACCCGGGGCTGCTGTGCTACAACGCCGAGGCGACGCGGCTGTTCGCCGACGCCGGCGCAGAGGTCTCCGAGGCCGACGGGTGCACCCGCATCCGCGTGCCGTCGGAGCTGCTCGACAAGGCGCTGGAGACGGCGCCGTCGAAGATCGTGCTCGGCGCCCGCGACCCGGGCAACCGCCTGGTCCTCGACGCCGCCGAGCCGCGCGTCCGCTTCGGCAGCGGCAGCGAGACGAACAAGTGGCTGGACGTGGAGTTCGACGGGGCGGCGCCGAAGTTCGTCGAGCGGCGCGGATCGATCGAGCGCCTGCGGACCTCGGCCCACCTGTGCGACAATCTGGAGAACCTCGACTTCTTCATCCGCAACGTCAACATCCAGGACGAGGACGTCACCGACGCCAACAAGGACGTCAACAAGTTCCTCGCCAGCCTGAACAACATCACCAAGCACGTGCAGGCCGGGCTGACCAGTCTCGACGCGCTCGACGACGTCATGAAGCTGGGCTGCATCGTCGCCGGCGGCGAGCAGGCGTTCGAGGAGAACCCCGTCCTGTCGTTCATCACGTGCGTCATCAAGAGCCCGTTCCAGATCGTGGACGACACGGCCGCCAAGCTTATCGCCATCGCGCGGAAGCGCGCCCCGGTGGTGATCTCGAGCTGCCCGATGGGCGGGGCGACCGGCCCGTTCGACGAGTTCGGCATGGTCGCGCAGATCAACGCCGAGCTGCTGGCGGGCGTGACGCTCAACCAACTCGCCTGCCCCGGCGCCCCGGTGCTCTACGGTGCGGTCCCGGTCCGCACCCGTCTGGACAACCTCAACGACATGTACGCCGCCCCGGAGTTCAACCACTACAACGTGGACTGCGCCCAGATGGCGCGTCACTACGGTCTGCCGTGCTACTCGACCGCCGGCGTCGCCGACGCCGACCGGCCGGGCATTCAGGCGACGTTCGAGAAGATGCTCACCTTCTCGGCCGTGCCGCGAAGCGGGGCGCAGTACATCCATTACGCGTTCGGACTGCTCGAGCGGACGAACATGTTCTGCCCGCTGCAGGCGATCATGGACGACGCGCACATCGGCGTCGTGAAGCACGCGATCCGCGACGCCGACGTCTCGACCGACCGGGTCGAGGATCTGCTGGCGACCGTCCGCGAGGTGATGGACTCCGACCACAAGACGTACGTCTACCACCTGCCGATCCCCAGCCGCCAGGAGGTGTACGTCAAGTACCCGCTGGAGAGCGACGACGGCGACGCCCTGAAGGCCGCTGACGCGCAGTACCGGGAGATACTCGAGCGCCCGCGGCGCCCGCTGGACAACGCCGTGCTGGAGGAGATCGCCGCGAAGGTTCCGGGCGTGCTGGAAGAAACGCTCAAGTAGGGAGAAAGCAGATATGACCGAGACCATTCTCGACCACGACGAACAGATGGAAGCGTACACCCAGGCGGTCAAGTCCGGGCTGTACGACAAGAAGTCCGGGCTCACGGGCAAGTACGACAACGTCCGCCGCTACTGGGAGGACGAGGTCACCCGCGTGTTCCTCCGCCCTCACCTGCAGCGACTCATCGAGCGCAGCCAGTCGCTGATGCGGCGCGTGCGGATCATGGACCTCGGGTGCGGCAGCGCCGACGGGTACGAACTGCTCACCGGCGTGCGCCAGGTCGATCCGAGTCTCCAGGACCACGAGGTCCGTCTGCTCACGCCCGAAGTGCTCGGCGAGTACAAGGGCGTCGATCTCAACGACGATCTGATCGAGCAGGCAAAGCAGATCTACGGCGACAACCCGAAGATGGTCTTCGAGCAGGGCAGCTTCGCCGACGGGCTCCCGCTGGCCGAGGACGCACGCCCGTACGACCTGTACTTCACCAGCTACGGCACGATGTCGCACAACAACGAGGACGAGGACGCCGTCCGCCTGCTGGCCGACATCGCGCAGCGGGTGGAGAACTACTGCGTGATCGTCTGCGACTGGCTCGGGCGGTGGTCGTACGAATGGCGCGACCTGTGGGTCAACGACCTCGACAAACGGCGCAATATGGACTACGTCGTCTCCTACATCTACGAGAAGGAAGAGCGCGAGGCGAGGCGCGACGAGCTGCAGCACCTGACGCTGCGCCTGATGAGCCGCGGCGAGGCCGAGGACATCGTCCGCCGCGCGAGCGAGACCGCCGACGTTCCCATCAGGCCGCTGGCGTGGTTCGACCGGGAAACCGCGGTATACGGCCTGTTGGCATTCTGGGCCATCGGGCTGGTAAGCGCTCGTACGCGGGCCCGATTCGCGGCGGCGTCGAGAATCCGCAGGACCTGTACGCGCTCGCGT
>CAZADC010000411.1:0-3527 GCA_964483755.1 uncultured Planctomycetaceae bacterium
CCGCATCCCGCTCGGCCGACTTGCCCTTCCAGTTGCGCCTGCCCCGATCCGGCTCCGTTTCCCCGACAGCGCGCGGCTCCAGGCCCCCATCGACTACGTCGGCGATGGGTGCGATGGGGCAATCCGGGCAGAGGCCTGCGTCTCTGCGGAGGACGAGGCACCGAAGAGTCAGGCGCGAAGCCCTTCGCAAGACTCACCCCGAGGGGCGCGCAGCGCCGGATCGAACAACCATCAGCCGGTTGCTGCGTTCTTTGTGTCGTGTCAGTTCCGTGGTACACTCACCCCGCAGGCCGTTGGTCGAAGCGTCTCTTACGGAAGAGAGGTCAGGCATGAACGTTCGGTACCTGCCGACGGCTGTCCTCACCGCTGTCGTGGTGCTCACCGCTCCTCTGCCGGGTGATGGGTCCGAGCCCGGCGACTCCGCGGCGATCCGGCGGCTTGTCGCGCAGCTCGGCAGCGACAGCCACGAGGCGCGGGAGGACGCGGAGAAGCGGCTCGCCGAGATCGGCGCCCCGGCGGTGTCGGCGATCTGGGAGGCGACGAAGTCGGGCGATCCCGAGGTCGCCCGCCGCGCGCGGCGACTGATGGAGCAGCTTCCCGGCGACGCGTTTCCCCGCGAGGTTCGGAAGTTCGTGGACGAAGGCACGCCGGCGACCGCTCTGGATCTGCCCGGCTGGGACGCACTGCGCGAGCTGCTGGACAGCGACGATCGACCAGCCCGCACGCTGTACGCCCGGATGTTTCTCGCGGAAGATGAATTGCTGCGCGCGACGGCCGATGCGAAGGCTGCCGTCGCCGGGGATGACGAGGCGGTCGGCGCCGCCCGAAGGAAGTATCTCGCCCTCGACGCCGAACGGGCCGAGTTGTGCATCCAGTCGCTCCGGCAGCGCTTCGCGACCGGCGGAGTGCGCAAGCGGCTCGAGGCGGACAGGCGCTTCAAGCTAAACGAGAGGCAGGAAGCGCGGGTGATGGCGCTCGTGTTTGCACGCTCCCAGCTGCCGCCGGAATGGACCGCCGGCCGCGCGTCGGACGCGCTGCGGGCACTGACGATCGGCGTCGTCGTCGGCGCGCAGAACCGCCCGGTCGGTCGCCCTCACTTCTGGCACCGCCTGACGGAAGACACGGCGATCGCCGGTCACTTGCGAAGGATCGTCGCCGCGTGGTGCATGTCGACGATCGAGCTCGAGTCGCGGCAGGCGGCGCTGCAGGCCGCCATGACGCTGCATCAGAAGCGGGTGTCCGTCGCCATGGCAGAGCGCATCCTCGCCGAGCCCCGCGGTCCGGTGGGTGCGTCACAGAGCGACGCCTTTCTGGCCATTCACGCCCTCATGCTCTGGGGCGGGGGCGAAAGGCACGTCGCCCTGGTCGAGCCGTTTCTGACCGACGCGGGCGAGCGGCGGCTGGGCGGCTGGAAGGGCAACCCGCTGCGCAAGAGCATCCTCATGCGCGAGTGGGCCCTGACAGCGCTGCTGCGCATGACGGGTCAGAAGCCGGCCGCGTACGGCAGGCCGCGCTCGATGACCACGTACTGTACGGTCGCCCGCTGGGCGGAGATTCACCTCTACCTGACCGACCAGGCATGGGACGCGGCGCTTGGCAAGTGGCGGGCGTGGTCGAGCAAGAACCTTCCCGCCTCGACTACGGCCTCCACGCAGCCCGTGCAGGAGCCCGGCGGTACGAAGTAGATGTGCGGCAGTGCAGGGCGCTCCTCTGCGCCGGCTCCGGCGGCCTGGCCGAGCTCGAGGTTCGCGTCGTGACGCGGCCGGAGAAGCTCTCGGATCTTCCTCGCGAATACGGCCGGATCCACAGGACGATGCAGGACATGCCGCCCGGCGCCAAGGTCCGCGTGTCGATCCGGAACGTGTTCAACCCCAGCCGGGGCGGCATCGTGCCGACCGTCGCCGCCTTCGTCCCCCTGGATGACGAGGGTCGGCCGCATGGAGACCAGCGCCACTACCATCCGTGGGGCCGGCTGCTGCGGACCGTTCCCTTCGTGCACGGCGCACGGCACGGCGTGGAGCGGGTCTACGGTCGCCGCGGACGCAAGTCCTACGTCCGCGAGGAAATCCCGTGGACCGACGGCCGGGTGCACGGGGTGAAGAAGGCGTACCATCCCGACGGCACGGTGAGGTCAGCGTCCCACTACCGCCGCGGCCAGGCCCACGGGGCGTCCAGAGCATTCGATGAGAAGGGGCGCCTGCTGGCCTTGACGGAGTTCGAGAACGGGCAGCGCCACGACAAGGCGGTCAAGTACTGGCCGGACACGGGCGAACCCCGCCGCGTGGCGACCTACGACCGCGGAGACGTCACGGGCGTCTTGCGCGAGTACTACGCCTCGGGCGCGCTGAAGCGCGAACTCCCGTTCAAGGAGAATGCCCGGCACGGCGTGGAGAAGCAGTACGATCCCGACGGCGCGGTGATCCGCACCCGGACGTGGTCGCAGGGCGAATTGGTCTCCGAAAAGCCCGGACCGTAGAAGCTTCGGCTGCGTTCGCTTACAATCCGTGCATTCGCCGTGGACTTGCTCGCGCCGACGTGAAGAGGGGCCTGGTAAATGACGGTTCGCGCGATCCTGCTCGGTCTGCTCGGAGCGGTCTTCGTGGCCGCGACGGGGTACTTCAACGACCAGGTCATGCTGCTGACGCCGATGGTCGGCAATCACCTGCCGATCGTGGTGTTCGGACTGCTGGCGCTGATCGTGATGGCGGCCAATCCGCTGCTGTGGATGGTGCACCGGGGCGCGCCGTTGCGGCGCGGCGAGCTGGCTGCGATCGTCGCGATCATGCTGGTGGCCTGCTCGATCCCCGGCGCGGGGCTGATGTGGACGTTCATCCCTTCGCTCGGTCTGCCGGCTCACTACCACCGCCTCGAGCCGGCGTGGCAGCGCTTCGACGTGCTGTCGTACGTGCCGGACACCATGCTCCCGCTGGGCGGCGCCCACGACCCTCACGTTACCGGGCGGCTGGTGCTGCCCGACCGCGACCCCGACGAGTGGCTGGTTCCGCTGCGGGACGTGCCCTGGGAGGCGTGGGGGACGCCGATGCTCACGTGGCTGCCGCTGATCCTGCTGACCGGGCTCGCGGGCATCTGCATCGCCCTGATCGTCCACCCGCAGTGGTCGAAGCGCGAGCAGCTCCGCTACCCGATCGCCCAGTTCACCAACGCGCTGCTGGAACGCGACCGCGACAGTCCCGTACCCCGCATCCTCCGCAGTCGCCTGTTCTGGACGGCCTTCGTCATCGTCTTCGCGATCCACCTGCTCAACGGTCTGCACGAATGGAAGCTCACGGAGTTTGAGCTCCCGCTGACCGCGGACATGCGCGAGCACCTTCATCAGTTCCCCGAGCTCAGACAGCTGCCGCGGATTCACCGCATGGCGCGGTTCCGCATCTGGATCACCGTGGCGGCCTTCAGCTTCTTCCTCGCCTCCGACGTGGCGTTCTCGCTGGGCATATCGCAGATTCTGTATTTCATCGTCCTGTACTTCCTCGTTCAGGGCGGCGTGGACGTTGCGTCGAGTTCCTTCT
>CAZADC010000412.1:0-3518 GCA_964483755.1 uncultured Planctomycetaceae bacterium
GTCGACGGACGGAAGAGATCATCTGACCCGCCACCCGAGCAGCGTCGCACCGGCCGACCGGGAGCGGCTGCTCGGCCAGCGAGGGTGCGTGGTCTGGCTGACCGGGCTTTCGGGCTCCGGCAAGTCGACGATCGCGCACGCGCTGGAGCGGCGCCTGATCGACACCGGACGGCTGGCGTACGTGCTGGACGGCGACAACGTCCGCCACGGGCTCAACGTCGACCTGGGCTTCCGTCCGGAGGACCGCGAGGAGAACATCCGCCGGGTCGCCGAGGTGGCCGCCCTGTTCGCCGACGCCGGGGTCGTCACGATCACCGCGTTCATCTCGCCGTATCGCGAAGGGCGGAACTTCGCCCGGATGGCGGCGGACCCCGCGGGATTTCTGGAAGTGTACTGTCACGCCCCGCTGGACGAATGCGAGCGGCGCGACCCCAAGGGCCTCTATCGCAAGGCCCGCGCCGGCGAGATCGCCGAGTTCACCGGCGTCGACGCCCCCTACGAGCCGCCGGAAGACCCCGACGTCGTGCTGCGGACCGGCGAGCACGACGTCAAGGAGTGCGCGCAAACCCTGTTCGACGTGCTCCGCCGCGCGGGATATCTCAGCGACGCCGACGAAGACGGGAGCCGACCGTGAGCAGCTATACCGTTTCGCATCTGAAACAGCTCGAGGCCGAGAGCATTCACGTCCTTCGCGAGGCGACGGCCGAGTGCGAGAACCCCGTGATGCTCTACTCGATCGGAAAGGACTCCTCCGTCCTGGTCCGCTTGGCGCAGAAGGCGTTCGCGCCGGGCCCGCTGCCCTTCCCGCTGCTGCACGTGGACACGACGTTCAAGTTCCGCGAGATGATCGAGTTCCGCGACCGCTTCTGCCGCGAGATCGGCGCGGAGCTGATCGTCTGCACGAACCACGAGGCGCTGGAGCGCATCGGGCCGTTCGAGAACTGGACCTGCCCGATGTGCGCCGACATGCTCAAGACCCAGGCGCTGATCAAGGCGCTGCAGGAACACGAGTTCGACTGCGCCTTCGGCGGCGCGCGGCGCGACGAGGAGCGGTCCCGCGCCAAGGAGCGCATCTTCAGCTTCCGGGACGAGTTCATGCAGTGGGACCCGAAGAACCAGCGCCCGGAGCTGTGGAACCTCTACAACACCCGCCACGCCCCGGGCGAGTCGTTCCGCGTCTTCCCGCTGAGCAACTGGACCGAGCTGGACATCTGGAGCTACATCCACGAGGAGGAGATCCCGATCGTCCCGCTCTACTACGCCGCGAAGCGTCCGGTCGTCCGCCGCGACGGACTGCTGCTGATGACCGGCGACCTGATCAAGCCGACCGGCGACGAGCAGGTCGAGGAGATGAGCGTCCGCTTCCGCACGCTCGGCTGCCAGCTCTGCACGGGCGCCGTGCCCAGCGAGGCCGACACGCTCGAAAAGATCATCGAGGAAACCATGCTCGCGCGGAAGTCCGAGCGCGAGCACCGCGCCGTCGACCAGGACCGCGAGGGCTCGATGGAAGAGAAAAAGCGCGAGGGGTACTTCTGATGGACGCGGCCGCCATCCTCCAGCAGCACGAGCAGCGGGACCTGCTGCGCTTCGTCACCGCGGGCAGCGTCGACGACGGCAAGAGCACGCTCATCGGGCGCCTCCTGTTCGAGTCCAAGGGCATCTTCGAGGACCAGCTCGACAGCATCCGCCGCACGTCGAAGCGGCACGGCTCGGCCGGCGAGGAGCTCGACCTGGCGCTGGTCACCGACGGACTGCGCGCCGAGCGCGAGCAGGGCATCACCATCGACGTCGCCTACCGCTACTTCGCGACGCCGAGGCGCAAGTTCATCATCGCCGACACGCCCGGACACGAGCAGTACACGCGCAACATGGCGACCGGCGCGTCGACGGCGAGCCTGGTGCTGATCCTCATCGACGCGGCCAACGGCGTGACGACCCAGTCGAAACGGCACGCATTCATCGCCTCGCTGCTGGGGATTCCGCACGTCGTGGTGGCCGTCAACAAGATGGACCTGGTGGACTACTCGCCGGAGGTGTACGAACGGATCCGCGAGGAGTTCGCGGCCTTCACCGCCAAGCTCGAGCTCCGCGACGTGACGTTCTTTCCCGTCAGCGCGCTGAAGGGCGACAACGTCGTCGATCGCACGGACGCCATGCCGTGGTACGGCGGCGGGACGCTCCTGAACCACCTGGAGACGGTCCACATCGCCAGCGACCGGAACCTGATCGACCTGCGGTTTCCGGTCCAGTACGTGCTGCGCCCGGACCGGACGTTCCGCGGGTATCTCGGGTCCGTCGCCTCGGGGGTGGTCCGCCCCGGCGACGAGGTGATGACGATCCCCTCCGGCGCCCGGACGAAGATCGAGACGGTCTTCGGACCCGACGGGGACATCGACGAGGGCTTCCCGCCCCTGGCGTGCGGCGTGACGCTCGCCGACGAGATCGACGTCTCGCGCGGCGACATGCTCGTGCACGTCCACAACGTGCCGCGGGTGGACCGGAAGCTCGACGCCATGCTCGTGTGGATGAGCGAGGAGCCGATGGACCCCCGCGGGCAGTACGTCGTCAAGCACGCTGCGCGCCTCGTGCCGGGTCGCATCTCGGCGCTGCGATACCGCGTCGACGTCAACACGCTGCACCGCGGCCCGGCCGAGCGGCTCGATCTCAACGAGATCGGTCGCTGCTCGATCATCCTCAGTCGCCCGGTCGCCTACGACCCCTACTCCCGCAACCGGTCGACCGGGGCGTTCATCCTCGTCGACCGGGTGACCAACAACACCGTCGCGGCGGGCATGATCCTCGACCGCGAGCCCGACGAGCTGGCCCCCACGCCCGGGGCGGCCGTCTCGGAGCCGCGCAGCGCCCACGTGGAGTCCCACGCCTCGCGCGTGACCGTCGAGGAGCGCAGCGAGCGACTCGCCCAGGCGCCGTGCACCGTCTGGCTGACCGGGCTGGTCGGCTCCGGCAAGACGACGATCGCGTACGCGCTCGAGCGGGCGCTGTTCGACGCCGGCGTCAACGCCTTCGTGCTCGACGGCGAGAACGCCCGCCTGACGTTCAGCAAGGACCTCGGATTCACCGCCGACGACCGGATCGAGAACGTCCGCCGCGCGGCCGAGGTGGCCCGCGTGCTCAACGAGGCCGGGCAGGTGGCGATCTGCGCGTTCATCAGCCCCTACGCCGAATCGCGCGAGCGGGCCAGGCAGATCATCGGCGCCGAGCGGTTCGTCGGCGTGTATCTCAACGCCCCGTCGGAGGTTTGCCGACGCCGGGCCGAAGGCGGGCTCTACGACAAGGCCGATGCCGGGGAGATCAAGCGCTTCAGCGGCGTGACCGCTCCCTACGAACCTCCGAGCGACGCTGACGTAACGCTCGACACCGACGAGCTTGGCGTCGACGAGTGGACCCGCTGAGCAACCCCAAGGACGAGGCGTTTTTCCGCGACGTCCGCGGCCGCGGACTTAAGCACTCCGTGCCCGTGGCGTTCGGCATGACCCGCCGGCGGGACGTATCCGCCG
>CAZADC010000413.1:0-3501 GCA_964483755.1 uncultured Planctomycetaceae bacterium
ATCGCACGAGCATCGGCCATCCGTTCTTTCTCCCCCGAGTTGGCGCAGAGCGACCTGTCCCGCGTCCAGCCGAAGCAGCCCGCCTGCACGCCCTACCGTCTGCGGTCTGCGGGGCTTTTCGCGGTTCGGAATTCGCGCTTCGGATTTCGAGCTTCGAGTTTCGGGCTTGAAGTTCGGGGTGTGCTGTTGCTTCTCTTTGAGCTTTGAGCTTCGCCTCTCGATGGTCTGAAGTCGTGCGCCCTGCGCCCCTTCCCCCATCCGGCGACGTTTCAGTAGTCCTCTTTGCGCCGTGCGACCTGCAGCGTTCTCGTCGCGGGGCGCGGGGCGTAGCCCACGGCGTTCTGAAGGCGGCGCAGCGCGGCGCCGTCGACGTGCGGAAGCAGCGCCTGCCTGAGGTCCACCGGACGCGCGCCGTACCGCCCCTCGTACTCGTCCATGATCCGCTCCCGGAAGCGCCAGATGACCGGGGGGACGACAATCCGCCGATGGTCGACGTCGATGACGAACCGGTCCTCGTCGGCGATGAACGCGTCGATGCGCTCGGCGATCCTCCCGCGAACGTCGTCGGCCGAGAACGGACGATGCGGCGGGGCGGCCCGCTGAAGCAGTGCCCCCGGCGCCGCGACCACGACGCGCCAGTCGTCGAACGCGCCCAGCAGGTGCTCATCGATGTCCGCCAGCGTCATCGTCCGTCCGTCCAGCGGAAACGAGCGCCGCGGCAGCTCGGCCGGACAGACCTTCTGCGGGCACGCCAGCAGGTGGACCAGCCTGAGCGACCACGCCGCCCGCGCGTTGTACCAGTACGCCAGGCGATCGTCCCGACCGGGCAGAAGCTCCGGCGTCGCGGTCGGCCCGGTCACCTTGAGGCGCAGAAGCTGGGCGTCGAGCCGGTCGGCGTACAGATCGAGCTGGGAGGGGATGATCCACCCGTCGGCGCCGATGGCCTCGGAGAGCACCACCGCCAGGTCGGCGTAGTCCACGTCGGGCGCCGCCGGCCCGTCGTCGAGCGTCACGGGACCGGGATCGGACGGAGGGCAGCCGGCCACAAGTGCCGCGGCCCCCACCGTTAACATGACGTGTCCGATTCGCACGCTTATGATTGTACCGGTAACGCGCGTCGCCACAAGCCTGGAGCGAACATGGAACAGAGCAAACCGAAATGCAGGTGGCTGCGGTGGGGTCTGATCGCGACCGGAACCGTTGTCCTGCTGCTGGCGGCCGGCGCGGTGGTGATCAAGTACGCTGTTGCACCGGGGATGGTGACTGACGCCCTGCAGCGCGCCGCGGGCGAGTACTGGGGGGGCGAATTCACCGTGGCGGAGACAAGCTTCAGCTTCACGGGCGAGATCGTGTTGAACGGCGTGGTCGCTCGCGATGCGGACGGGCGCGCCTGGCTGACGATCGACAAAGTGCAGATGGAGCTGGCCGATTGGCCGAGCACGCAACCGAAGCTGACCGTCGTGAGCCTCTCGGGTCCTCACGTCCGGCTGTTCGCCGTGGACGGGCGTATCGCGCCGCCCTGGCGGACTCCGCCACCGGGTCCGGCGAGCCCGTACGTCGATCTCCGCCGTATCGCGGCAACAGGCGTGGAATTCAGCATCATCCGCGGCTCGGCGGATGATCCAGCGGGCGAAGCCGTCGTACAACTGGACGGACTGCGCTTCAACCTGGACCGTCGCGGGCCGGTCAATGACCTGTCGCTGACTCATCCGGGCGACGCGAGGTCCGCCCCGCTGTCTGTCACGGCGACGCTGCACCAGCAGACGGGCGAGATGAATGCGCACGTCAGCCTCGACCGCCGCGTGGAGCCGGAGCTCGTGGAGCTCGTCCGGCAGCTGACGGGCGCCGGCGTGCGGGGGCGTGCGGCCGGCGGGATCCGCATCGACGCGGACGTCGCCGGACCGGTCGCCCGGCCTCTGCAGTGGCGGGTCGACGGAACGATGTCGGTCCGCGACGCGTTCGTTTCACTTGCCGACGGGAGCCCGCTGATTTCGAGCGCCAGCTTCGAGGCGGACCTGGAAGGGCAATCCGGCCGGATCACCACCGGCCGGATCGTGACCGACGCCTTCTCCGCCGAGACGGGGCGGATCGAGCTCGCGCGCCACGACGAGCCGCCGGGCGTCGTCGCCGACCTGGAGGGGGTTGACGTCACCTTCGGACCGGATGCGCCTGACGAGGGCGTGTGGGCTTCGCTCATGCGGGGCATCCGCACGGAGGGCGAAGCGAGAATCCGGGGGCGGGTGTCCATGCTGGCGGGCCACGCCGGGGCGGCGGCCAACCTCGATGCAGAGATCGAGCTGAAGTCGCTCGTGCTCCCGACCCCGAAGCCGGTTACGCTGCGCAACGTGACCGCGCGGATGCTGTCGCTGAAGGACTGGAAGCTCACGGTGGGCGGGCTGGCCGCCGACGTGCTGGACGGGGAATTGCAGGCGGACGGGGATATCGAGCTTGGACGGGCCGGATCGCCCTTCCGCGTACAGCTTCACCTGGACAACGTGAACGTGACGGCGCTCGCCGAGACGATCGGCGCCGGTAAGGTGCGCCGGGGACTGTTCAGCGGTGATTTCGTCCTCTCGGGAACGGGCGGACGCTACGAGGAGTACGAAGGCCGGGGCGCGGCCACACTCGATGAATCGGACCTGTCCGGTTTGCCGATCCTGTCCCACGCGCTGAAGCTGGCGGGGATCGACCCGGACGCCGGGCTGGTCGGCAGCGACCTGCAGGCGGCGTTTGACGTGCGGGGACCGGTGCTCGAGCTGACGGCCGGTCGAATTGCCAACGCCGTGTCCGCTCTGGAAGTCGAGCCGGGCGGGACGATTCACCTCGCCGAGCGGAGGCTGGACCTCGCCCTGCTGGTCGTCCCGCTCCAGTCGGTCAACGCCCTGCTCGGCAGGATTCCGGTGGTCAACTGGTTCGCGAACCTCCAGAAGTCGCTTGTGCGCCTGAGCGTCCGCGGGCCGTGGGACGACCCGCCGTCGAAGCTGGTTCGCGTGGAACCGCTCGAGCCGCTCGCCAGGCGGACGCTGAGCTTTCTGGAAGTCGCCGCACGAAGCGGGGGCGAGCTCAGCACGACGCTCGGCAAGGGCGTTGTGACCGGCGTCGGGAGTGTGTTCCGTCTCCTGCCCGGGATCGAGACCCGCCCCGCGAACGGACAGTCGGATTGACATCTCGCGGCCGCCAGCCAGCGATCGTCCTGCCGGTCAGCTCGGCAGCAGCCAGTACTCCGCCGGCTGGAGCCCGGTGATCGCGTAGTAGGCGGCGCCGTAGATCATGAAGCCGAGCCCGGCCAGCAGGTCGCCGGCGATCACGCCGATCATGAAGACCTTCCCCTTCGCGTAGGCGGGCGTGCCGCCCAGCCGGCTGACGACTTCCTTGATCGCCCAGCCCAGCAGGAGTGAATGGCTGAAGATGTCCATCGCCCAGGTCCCCCACACCGCCAGCATGATCGGATGCAGCGGCCACCAGGGCAGACGCAGGCGCAGCGCGGTCAGGATCAGCACC
>CAZADC010000414.1:0-3488 GCA_964483755.1 uncultured Planctomycetaceae bacterium
CAGGGCGCAGGAGAGTCGGGCGCGGCACCTGGACGGACCGGCGAAGCCGATGCGTCGTCCGCCGGCGGCGCAGGAACCGGGCAGCAGGCCGGCGGTCAGGCCGATCGCGGCGGGCCCGCCGAAGGCATGCACGGGGAGCTGACCGGCGGCGGGCCCTCGGCCGGACCGCGCGAGCCCCGCGACGTGCGGGTCGGTAAGGCGCTCGGCCTGTCGGACGCAGACGCAAGGCGACTCGAATCGATCGGACGGGCGCTGGACGAAATGCGCCGCGACGTTCGCGACGACTCGATCGACCCCGACCTGCTGACGGACGTCGACATGGGCCCCGCCGAGCTCCGCTCGTTCCTCGATCGCTACGCCCGTCGGCTCGAGCTGATCGACCGCGCCGCCCCGCTGCGGCGCGACGTCGGCGCCCGCCCGCCGGAGGACGCGGGCGCCGGCGACCCGGAGGTCCGCTACGGACGCGGCGACGCCGGGGACGTCGGCGCGGTCCGCGGCTCGGAGGACGTTGCCCCCGACGAGCCGGGCGATCTGTACGAGTCCGCCCGCGAGCGCGTCTCACCCGAATACCGCGAGCAGGTCGAGGGCTACTTCCGCACCGTCAGCGAACAGCCCGGGGAGTGACCGCCCGGCCCGCTCAACCGATTGCCCCGCTCTCCCACTCCGACTCGGCATTCGTGAACAGGCGGACGCGTCGCTTGGCGTACTCCCGCACGGTCCACAGCTCGGCGGAGTCCGCGCAGCCGGTACGTTCAGCGAGCTGCCGGATCGCCTCGCGGCAGTCGGCTTCCGAGCGGCCGTGGATCATCGTGTAGAGCGTGTACGGCCAGTCCGGACCGGGCGGGCGCAGGTAGCAGTGACTGACCTCCTCGCGGGCTGCGCAGATCGCCCCGAACCGATCGGCGTCGCCGTCGTCCACCCGCCAGGCGACCATCACGTTGGCGGCCGCACCGGCCCGGCGGTGATGCAGCACGGCCGCATAGCGACGCATCCACCCCGCCGCGAGGAAATCGGCCGCGTGGACGAGCAGCTCGTCGGGGTCGATCCGGTCGGGCGCGGCGACGGCGGCGAACGGCTTGCGCGCGCTCGGCAGATCGCGCTGCAGCGCCCGCACGGCGGCAATCTGGGGGTCCGTGAGCGACGGCGGTTCGCTTCGCGCGGGCGGCTCGACTTCGGCGGCTCGCCCCTGCGTCGCCGGGGCGTCCGTCCTCGCCGCATGGGCAGGCGCCGGTCGGGAGGACGCGCCGCCGAACGGGTTGAACCGAACGTGGAGCTTGTAGCGGCGGATCGTCGGCAGCAGCATCGGCGGCGGCGCGCCGCAGGCCTGCGCCAGCGCGTGCACGGTTCCCGCCAGGCCGAGACGGCTTTGCGCGGAAACGGACAGCGTGAACCACAGCGGGTACCGCCCCTCGCGGCGGTAGCAGTGGGAGACGCCCGGGTGCTCCGCCACGATCCGCCCCGCCGCGTCCACGTCCTCGGGGCGCATCGCCACCAGCGACACCTCGCAGCCCAGCGCCCGCGCATCGAACACGCCGGATATCTCACGGATGAGTCCATCCCGGCGGTATGACTCCACGCGGCGCAGGACGTCGTCGGTCGACGTGCCAACCTCGCCCGCGAGCAGCTCGAACGGTCGGCGGACCAGCGGAACGCGCTGCTGGAGACGCTCGATCAATGCGGCGTCGACGGCGTCGCGGTCGGTCGGGCTCACGGCATCTCGAAATCGTGCTCGGGCGAGCGGACCGTCAGCACGGGGCAGGGGCTCTTGCGGACGACCTTCTCGGCGACCGAGCCCATCAGCACGTGGCTGATGCCGGTCCGCCCGTGCGTGCCCATGACCAGCAGGTCGGCCTCCTTCGCCCTCGCCTGGCGGATGATCTCGACGAACGCCCGCCCGGTGCGGATTTCCCACTGCACCCGCTCGACGTCCTTCACGTGCTCCGCGAGGAACGTTTTCATGTGCTCGGTCGCCTGGGCGACCAGGTCGTCCAGCGGCGGCGCGATGGGAGCGGCCATCATGTCGGTGGACATCCAGTACTGGAGGGCGTCGTCGACGATGTGGACGCAGTGCAGCGTCGCCGACGTGCTGTCAGCCAGGAACTGCGCGTACTGCAGCGCGTGCAGGGACAGCGGCGAGAAGTCCGTCGGATGAAGAATGTTGCGGATTTCGATCATGGCACACCTCGTCGTCCCGGCCGTCGGGCGGCTGAGCAAAGTCGGCTAAGTCTTCTCCGGAAGCGCGCCGGCCTTCCCAGGCCGCCGCGCGCCGAACACGTCGGTTCCTCGCGGCGCCCTGCGAAGGACACCGCGCCCTGCGTCACATGTCCCAGAGCTCGCGCTGCCGGCGCAGGCCCTTGGGCGGCGAGAGAATCTCGTGATAGATGATCGCCTGGCGCAGCGCCTCGCGATCGTCGAGGTCGACCTCCGGCGGCGGAGCCTCGGGCGCCGTGCGCGCCGCCATCGCCGCGGCGCTCTCGGCCCGGCGCTTCGCCGCCTCCGCCTTGAGCTGCTGCTGACGCCGGGCGCGCGCGGCGCGGCGGCGCCGGGCGGCCTGAACCTGCTGCGGCGTGGGCTCGCGATTCGATCCGGGCGGAGGCGGCGGCGCGCCCTGCGGCGCCTGTGCGTGGGGCGCCGGCGCAACGACCGCCTGGACGGGCTCGCCCTGCGAGGTCGTCGACCGGGCGGTGTCCTTCTGCATCCCCATCTGCCGGAGGAACGCCTCCTGACGCTCGCCCGCCGCGCGGGCTTCCTGCGCCCGCTGCGGCGGCGCCGACCCCGCCGCCGGCGCCGACGACGTGCGCTCGCGGCGCTTCTGCTCGGCGCGCTCGGCCTCTTTCTTCTCGGCGTTGCGCTTGGCGAGGTGCCCGATCAGGGCGAACAGCGCCAGCGCGGCGAAGCCGATCAGCTCCCCCCAGCCGAAGTCGTCCGCGGCCAGGATGTGCCAGACGTTCGTCACGAGGAGGATTCCTCACCTGTCTCGGGCTTCTGTACGCCGCCGATGTTCTCGCGCATCGACGTGTCCGCCTTGATGTTGTTCATGCGGTAGTAGTCCATGATGCCCAGGTTCCCGCTGCGGAACGCCTCGGCGATCGCCTTGGGGACCTCCGCCTCGGCGAGGACGACCTTGGCGCGGTTCTCGCTGACGAGTGCCTGCATCTCCTGCTCGCGGGCCATCGCCATCGCGCGGCGTTTCTCCGCCTCGGCCTGGAAGCGGCGCTTGTCGGCCTCGGCCTGGTCGGCCTGCAGCTTGGCGCCGACGTTCTCACCCACGTCCACGTCGGCGATGTCGATCGAGAGAATCTCGAACGCCGTGCCCGCGTCGAGCCCCTTTTCCAGCACGCGCTTGGATATCAGGTCGGGGTTCTCCAGCACGCTCTTGTAGCTGTCGGCCGAGCCGATCGTCGTGACAATGCCCTCGCCGACGCGTGCGACGATCGTCTCCTCGGTCGCACCGCCGACCAGACGGTCGATGTTCGCCCGCACCGTCA
>CAZADC010000415.1:0-3477 GCA_964483755.1 uncultured Planctomycetaceae bacterium
TCGTCGTGGCGGGCCTCGTGCCGCCACGGGCCGCCGCGCCGGGCGCCTTCCAGAACCGACGTCGGGGTTTCGGGGCCGGTCTCGAACCGCCAGGGGCTCGACGCGCCGCTCTGCAGCGAGGCCAGGGCATGTCCCACCAGGAAGTTGGACCGCGGCGAACCGATCAGGTAGAAATTCGCGTCGCGCTGGAACAGGTCGTTCGCCGTGTGGCGGGCGCTGACAAGCTCCGGCACTCCTTCCTTGCCGAGCAGCGTCCCGAGCGAGTAGATGACGCCGACGACACCGAGGTAGTCGCCGTAGGTGCGCACGTCGTGCAGCTCGTCGGGCCGCGTGTGCCAGCGCGGGCTGGAGACGACGTAGGACGGGCTGCTGTCGGGCCCGACGAGCATCGCCCGCAGGAGCTGGACGTCCGAGGCGACGAGCGTCAGCAGGTGCACGCGGAGCTGCTCGTCGAGCTGGGGCAGCTTGGACGGCGTGTCGACGTACTCGATGCGCTCGAGCCCCTGCAGATCGGTCGGAATCTGCGTGCCCTCGCGGCAGATCGCCAGGATGCCCTTCCCCCCGGCCGCGGCGTATCCCACCTCGTAGTAGACGTTCGGGCTCGGCTCGGACAGCTCCACGACGCACAGCTCCGCGCCGCGGATCAGGTCCTGAATCTTGCCCAGCAGCGGCTGGCCGGCGCCGGGCACCTCGTCGGCGCGGATGCAGCGAAGCCCGGTGGCGTCCTCGATGACGTCCCGGATGTGCTCGTACAGCAGTCCCATCGACTTGTACGGCATGATCACGAAGCAGTATCGCCGGCTTCCGACGAGAGCAACGATCTGGTCCATCCGCTCGCTGGTCATGACATGGTCTCCTTCGTGGCCGCCACCGGCCTGACGGCGGGATGATACTCCGTCGCCGGTAAGAGCGGAACCCCGGCTCTGGTGGAGTCGCCGCGGTCCGCGGTTTCGCCCGGGCGGCATTCGTCCGGCGTCGCGTCGGTCAGGCGCCGCCCGGCACACCCGGCTCAGCGATCACGGTCGCTCTCGTCGCCAACGCCCTCGAGCGTGAACATCAGCACATCCGTGTGTCGCGCTCCGACCCAGCCCGTGCCGGACGGATGCGCCGCAACGTGAGTCAGCGCAGCGGGCAGCCACGCGGCAGGCTGCCGGGCTTCCGTTGCTTCTACGGAGGTCTCTGCGCGCCCGGTACGCGCAAAGAATGGACACCTTGTGCCAACCGCGGCGACCTTGGCGTTCATGCCTCCGGGGATAACGTCGATGCATCGGCCGGTTGCTCCGTCCCAGATTCTCGTCTCGTCCGAAGTGCAGCTCGCTATCCTCCGTCCGTCCGGCGAGAACGCGACGCCGTCTATCGCCCCGTCGTGGGCCTCGAATCGGAGCACCTCCTTGAGCGTCGACGCTTCCCAGATCGCGATCGCACTCCTGGCCGAAAGTCGATAACTCGTGGACGTGTGTTCCTGCTGACGGACGACACCCGCAAGCCGCGTTCCGTCAGGACTCCAGGCCACGTGGTATATCCCGGCGGCGGGCAACTGCAGCCGCCGAATCTGCGGCGTCCGCAGGGCCCGCGCGAGCTTGCCCCGGATACCGTGCCGCACGCGCCAGAGACACAGCGACCCGTCGGTGGACGCGCTGGCAAGCCGTCGCCCGTCCGGGCTGTAATCCAGAGCCGTTACCGTTTCAGCGTGCCCGACTCCCAAGGCGGGCTCGTAGTAGAAGACGCTCGAAAGCCGGCGACCCAGGAAACGCAGCGGGCGACGCAGCCAGCCGAGAATTCCACCGCCGGCGTCCCAAGTGGCGATCCTGCTTCCGGAAACGGCGTCGCCTCTCTTGAAGCCGTGTCCCCCCGTAAGCCAGGAGCCGCACGGGCTGAACGTCAGCACCGTGGTCTTCCAGGACGAACGGACACGAGCGATTCGCTTGCCCGTGCGGGCGTTCCAGATCAACACCTCGCCCTCGGACGCGCAGGCGGCCTTTCGGCCGTCGGGGGAATAGGCGATCGCCGCCGGCGATTCGCCCTGTGTCCCCCCGCTCGTCTGCTCGGTGCCCCTTCCCGTTCGGAATTCCCAGCAGAACACG
Source organism: uncultured Planctomycetaceae bacterium (assembly GCA_964483755.1). GTDB lineage: Bacteria > Planctomycetota > Phycisphaerae > SM23-33 > SM23-33 > CAZADC01. The sequence goes on from CAZADC010000415.1 coordinate 2,085, forward strand.
CTGCCGTCCCTCGCCCCGGTCAGGGCCTGGCCGCCGTCCGGGCGGAAGGCGACCGCGCCGACCCTGTGCCTGTGCCCTTTTCGTCGGATGGGCTCGCCGCTCGCGGCGGCGTCCCAGATGCAAACCGTCCCGTCCATGGAGCCGCTGACGATGTGCCGGCCGTCAGGGGTATAGCGAACCGACGTCACGGAGCCGGCGTGGCCGTGGAGGCGTGCGGCTCTCTCGCCGGCTTCGACATCCCAGATGTCGACCAGGTCCATCGGGCGGGCTTCTGTCCCCCACCAGACCCAGGGCGCGCGCACCGCGACCGCCACCCGCCTGCCTTCCGGGTGCACCGCGAGGTCAACAATCCTGCCCTTGCCGCAGCGGACCATGGACACCTGCTTTCCGCCTTGCGCCTCGAACGTGTGCAGCGTGTGCGTATCCACGCCGGCGCCCAGGTTGTGCCCGATCACGATCCGCAAGCCGTCCCTGTCGGCGGCGACCCCGTCGGGAGAGGACCGCAAGCAGAAGACCTCTGTTCCGCTGACTCTTTCGACGGCCGACGCCCAGCCACGCCTCGATTCCACCAGCAATCCGCCCTCCGGGCCGGCGGCCAGCAGGACGGTTCTTCCTGTGGCCCCGTCTTCCACGATCGCGCCGGTCGCGGCGTCCGCGACAACGCATTTGCCTTGGTGGGCGGTTGCCGCCAGCCGACGTCCTCCATCGAGCCAGCAGAGATGCCGGACGGGACCGGCCTTCGGGGCCGTTTCCAGACGGAACCGCCGCCGCCCGGTCGCGAGGTCCCAGACGGACGCGACTCCCTCGTCCCCGCCCTCGGCAATGCAGCAACCGTCCGGGGAGAAGCAGACGCTCTGCACCCGTCCACCGTCGCCCGACAGGTGCAGATGCTCCGCACCCGATCTCTGGAACCACACGCGAATGGTGCCGTCGCTCCCGCCCGCTGCGAGGAGTCGGCCGCCCGGAGATGCCGCAACGCATGTGACCCCCGTCTCCATGCTGAACGTCTGCTGGAGCCCCGCGCCAAGTCGCAGGGCGGGGGGCCGCTTGTGGCGTACCCACAGGAACCTTCCGCTGCCCGACTTCTCGCGGCGCCATCGCTCCAGCAGCACGTGCAATTCGACCTCGTTCGATTGCCCCGGCATCCGCGTGGGCGTCTCGGCCTGCGGTTGCTCGTAGTGGCTCGCCGCCTCCGGGCAGTCGTACCACCAGCAGGTGTTCCACATGCACTGGAAGAGCGTGGTCGGATGGCGATCAATGAAGTGGACGTCGCGGCGAATCGCCTCCGCCAGAAGCTCGAGGACGCGCCGGCGCGCATGCCCCTCGGGCATCGCGTCGAGGGCTTCGCGGAAATCGATCGCCAGATCGAATATCAACGTTTCGCCATCCTTCC
>CAZADC010000416.1:0-3463 GCA_964483755.1 uncultured Planctomycetaceae bacterium
TTGCCGGGCGGGTATCCTTTCCCGCTGAAGACCGACGCCTTTGCACGGCGTACTGGATAATCCCGGCCAGTACTTCAAGGAGCTGCTCACTCCGCACCGCCACAACCACGCCGGCTACCTCCAACTCAGCAAGCATTACATCGCCTGGTACAAGACGGGCAAGGAGCCGGAGATCACGCGCGACGGCCTGTTCTGGTTTTATCGCACCCATCCCAGGGACGCCACCGCCACCAAGGACGACAAGCCGGTCACGCAGTTCCACGGCGACGTCGAGGACGTGATCTACCTGACGACCATGCTGACCGCCCCGGCCGAGGTGCTGGTCCGGACAGGAGGCAAGTCTGTCACCCGCGAGATGCCGGCTGGGATCTCGCACACCAAGGTCGTCTTCTCGACTGGCAAGCAGCACTTCGAGCTGAAGCGCGACGACAAGACGCTCGCCGAAGCTGACGGTGCGGAGATCGAGGCCATGCCTGAGCGGTACAACTTCTTCCCGACCAGCGGGTACGTGTACGGCCAAGCGGAGAAGTGACCGGTCCCTGCCGGCCGGCGGTCCATTGGGTGTCTGCTGCCGCAGCAGGCGAGAAGGCCGCATACACCGCCTTGTTCACACGTCGCCCTCACGGCCCTTTCCATTCCTGCCTGCCGTCGGCATCTTGCCCGGAGAAAGTGGCGCGGTTGTTGCCATAGCCGGTGCAAAAGTCGATGTCGACCCCGTCGTCACGCCAGACGGCCTGGAAGTCCGAACTGTTGACGCTGTCGTAGTTCCACTCGACGCGCTGACCGGACAGTTCGCGATGTGGCCAACCGCCTTCGAAGAGCCCTGCCTCATACTCGGGATGGCCCCCGAGAAGCCCGTCGTCGCAGAACACCGCACAGCGGTATCTGCCGTCGGGCGAGTCTGACACAAAGACAGCAGAGGAAGTGGGATCAAGGTTTCGAAGCACCAGCCAGGTGCATCCCCCAACGACGGCGAGGACAGCCGCCAGAATCGCCGCCCGCTTGAGACCTTTTCTACTCATGGAGGGAATGCTACCAAGGTCCGGGCGGGCGGGCAATCGCCGTGGCCGCGTTGCCTGACGCGTTCGACCAAAGGACGATCCCCGGGCCTTGCACTACGCTCAAGCGAGACGCAGGCCTGCGCATCCGCCACCGGGCAGAACGAGGCCACACGCCGCACACCTCGTCGCCTATGTCGGCTCGGACGCCTCGGTTTCGCCCTCGGCCTGCTTGGGCGGCTGGGGCGGCGAGGCGTCCAGGCGCACGTTCTGCTGGGCCCTCGGAACGAACATCATCGCCAGCACCACCGTCAGGATCGCCAGCAGCGTCATGCACACTCCCTGCACGGCCGCCTTGGCGTGCAGCGTCATCGTCAGGGCCAGGGCGGCGATCGCCCCCGGCAGCAGAGCGCCGGTGCCCACGCCCAGCAGCGGTCCGAACAGCGTGACGGCCCGCACCGTCATGATTGCCAGCACCACAGCGAACGCCACGGTCATCGCCGCCCACAGCGGCATGAAATCCTGCAGAAAGTACATCAGCGGGAACACGGCCGCGAAGCAGCCCACCAGCAGCAGCGTCATCCATGCATCCAGCTTGCCCGGCCGATACGCCAACGTCGCGAGCACCACCAGGATGCCGTAGATGATCACGCTCGTCGGGCCGGTCCAGACGACCTCGCCCAGCTGATCCGCCGCCGCGATGCCCAGCACGTCGATCTGGATCGGCCGGCCGACCAGCAGCTTCTCGTAGTCCCACGTGTAGACCGTTTTGTTGCCGTCATGGGTGTAGTCCTGCGGCTGCAGGGACAGCTCCAGCATGCGGATGTTGCTGTGGTGGGCGACCAGCTCGGTGTGGAAGCGGTCGATGATCTTACCGGACGGCCGCTCGAGCACGTAGACGCCCTTCCCGACGGCCGTGAAGTCGATCTGCACGTCGGCATCCTCGTCGGCCGGAAGCTGGCCGGTCCAGACCAGCTCATTGCCGGCGATCCCCAGGTAGCTGCTCTCATCGCCGTTGATCTTCACCGTCAGGTCCGCCAGCGAGATGATCTCCGGCGGGACCGGCAGGCGAATCTGGCAGACCCGCTTGGGGTCCTGACAGCGGGCGACGATGCTGGCCGATACGCGGGCCTCGTAGATCGACTCCGGCCGCTCGGTTCCCACGCTCAGACCCGGGGTCAGGTCGATCTTTGCGTCGAAGACGCTGACCTGCGCGGCCGGGATCGGCTCGCCGGCCCCGCTCACGCCCGCCTCGGTCGGCATTGGCACGGGGGCCTCGCGGTCATACCACCCCCCGCCGGCGGCCTCGAACGACGCCACGCGCGCCATTTCCCTGGCGTGGCGCAGGCTGGGCATCAGCACCGAGATGGCGAGGGCGACCACGACGAGCACCATCACCACGGCCAGCAGCCGACCCAGGCGCAACGACGATTTGCCCGAAGCATTGCGGTTCATCGATGACCCCTTTCGTTATCCTGATCCGACATGGGTGTGCATGTATTCTGACGGCGCAGATGCATTTCTGCAACGGCATTGTGCCGCCGCTCCGGCAAGCGCCCCAGGCCCGGGGGGCCCTGCCGGGAGCAACGGCAGCAATGTCCTTTGACTTGCGGCGACAGCTCATCGTGCGGGAGCCGTCGGCTGGGCCGTAGATGATACGGCGTTTGGATCCTGAAGGATGCAACACCAGCCTGACGGACTCGCTACCCTTCCGCCCGGCTGCACTGCCGCTCGGCAGCGGCCAGCCAGGCCGGCGCGATCTCGACACCCCACCCCGGGCCGTCCGGCACGGCCGCCTCGCCGTCGCGTACCTCCAACGGCTCGCGCAGCAGCTCGTCGGCCCATCCGTCGGGCTCGATGGAGAACTCCACGTACGGTCCGGCGTTGTCGATGGCCGCGAGCATGTGCAGCGTGAACACCGTGACCATCGAGCGATTCGCCGAATGCGGCACGCAGGGAAGCCCCGCCTCGCCGGCCATTTGGGCGACCCGCAGCGCCCGGGTCAGGCCGCCGACGTAGCAGATATCCGGCTGGACGACGTTCACGACCCGCCCGTCGATGATCCGCCGCCATTGCGGCAGGAAGCAGTCCTGCTCGCCCCCCGCCACGTCGACGTCCAGGGTCCGCGTCACCTCCGCCGTCCAGTCGAGCTCGCAGTACGGGCACGGCTCCTCGAAGTGGCACACGCCGTGGTCCTCGAGCATGCGCCCCACCTCGATCGCCCGCCGCGGCGTGTAGCAACTGTTGGCGTCCACGAGCAGCGAGACGTCGTCGTCCAGCGCCTCGCGGACGGCCGGGACCAGCGACTCGGTGCGCCCCGGCCACTGGTCCTCGTCGTGCCCGCAGACCTTGCCGATGCGGACCTTGAACGCGCGGAAGCCGTGCTGATCGCGGAGTCGGACCAGGCGCTCGGTCTCGTCTTCGGGCGTGATGTCGCGTCGCATGCTGGACCCGTAGGCCGGGAT
>CAZADC010000417.1:0-3454 GCA_964483755.1 uncultured Planctomycetaceae bacterium
GGGGTCTGTCGCAGGCGGCCGGGGGAGAACCGCCCGCACGACCGAACGGGTGGGGGAGACCGTCCGGGACCGCACGCCGGGGGCGTTTGGCTTCCGGCTTCAACCTACCACGCGGGCTCGGCGGGTTCCAACGCGCGCCTTCGGCGCAACCGAAGAGCTGCAGAGTAGACACCCGCTTAACCGGCTCCTCAATCCTTCGGCACCTCATGCTGAACCGTTAACCTATGCCGGCCGGGTGGTATGCGCAGTACGAGCTGCTGGTCGCCAGGCGCGTAAGCGAAGTCCACCTGCCGGCCTGCAAGGGACACGTCTGCCGGAATGCTGGGGCAATAAACCGACAGCTCTCGACGGCCCTCGCAATTCACCATCCCCTCCCAGCCCCGATCAACGCCCGACAGCGCAATTGTCAGTGGTCCGTCGCAATCCAGAACGCTTTGGCCATCCACTGAAAGCTGTTGGATTTCTTGGCCGGCCCAGGCAATGGGTCGCCCGTTCATGAGCCGGACAGCGGCGGCCAAGCCGTTGCCGCTGAGGACATTCACACGCCAGGGCGCATCGTCCCGGGCAAATACGGCCAGCTCTGTCGTCCTGCCTTCTCGGCGCAAAACCGCTTCGCAACCGTCCTTCCTAATGGATTGCATACGGGGGGACGCCTCGTCATCGCCACTCGGCACAAGCACGGTTACGAAACGGACGGACCGAACGGACCCGGCTTGGGGCTCCGCCAGGATCCGTACGGGTTCAGGCAGGCGGGGAAAGCCCTGGAACCGATCAATCCCCGCGGGCACGACTCGCAACTGCACTTCCGGCTGCAGCCACCGCACATGCAGCCTCGATTGACCGCGGGTGACGATGGCACGACCATCGCCCAGCGTCACCGGCGGTCGATCGGCAAACAGCACCCATGTGTAGCGATGCGGCCGATCGGCCTGCAGATCGTCGCAGACAACGAACCATCGCCGGCCAAATGAGACTATCCGCCTCCGAAAGCGTCGCAGATCTTCGGCGTGCGGATAGGCCCCGCCCGCGTCACCGACCAAGAGTGAGATTCGGGGACTGAGGGCCGTCGGCCCAAGCGTCGCTGTCCTCTCGGCCACGACCTTCGGCCAGCGCTGCCCGCTACCGATCTGGCCCTTGCCGTCGACCAGCAGCGTACAGTGATTCGCCGTCTCCTTCAGCGCGCAATAGCCGTCATCTGCTGCCAGGTACTGCCCGCCGCGCACGATCACGAAGGCGTTCGCATCCGGGTGTGAATGCGCACCCAGAGGCGTGAAGCCTGCCTTCCGAAGTCCGACAAGATGGTGTCCGCCAACAGGAGCGCATGTGAAGCCGAAGACGGTCTGGTCGGGCTCGATCCAGCTGCTGCGCAATACGACCGCCCCCGTGTTGTCAAAGAGCCCCTCAAGCGGCACCGCCTTCATCGCTGAATCGGACGTCATCGCATCATCGTGCCACACGGCGAACAAGGCTCCTTCCCGCCCGACCGCCGCGTCTTCCGCCATGTCCTGGACCACGCGATCGCCGTACCGACGCGCCAGATAGGCAAGTGTCTCCGCAGCCGTAGACGCCTCCCGCCGCTGATCACCGAAGATCAGGTTGATCCCATTCACATGGTCCGTCATGTGCCATCGCCAGTATGCCGTGGCCGCAAACCACGGGTTGTCGCCGATCAGGTCCTCGCCCGTCGCCTGATCGAGCAACGCGACCCCCCGTATCAGGCGGCGCACCGAGAAGTCCCAGTACGACGTGCCCTCCCAGAAGTCGCCCTGCTCATCCTTCGGCCAGACGCCGAGAGTCTGGCGCAGCCGCTCTCGGGCGACATATGCCCACTGCGGCGCGTCCTCGACTTCCTCGTACAAGGCAAGGGCCGCGAACAGCAGTGCCGTGGCGTTCAGATAGAAGTGATTGCCCTCGGGGTGCTTTGCCCACCAGATCCAGCCGCCTTTGGCCGGACCGTACATGCATCGCGCCTGAGCGGCAAGGCTGTCACGCAGCCGATTGCGCAGGTCCGGATCGAGATCGTCGTATAGCCAGTCGTAGGTGATCGCCGCCCCGAACAGCGCGAACGACGCCTGGATGTCCACGCCCGGTCGATAGTCCTGGCCCCAATGATCCAGTTCAACCAGCATCTCGACCAGATGTTCAACCTTCGACAGCGTTCCCTCGTCCTCGGTCAAGAGATACGTGAGAGCGAAGTCGGGCATCGACTCGACGAGGCGACGCCACTTCCCATCGAGATTGTTCGGGGCCCGCCCGTCCGGCCACGGTTCGGACGGACGCCACCAGCCCTTGGTGCCATAGCGATCGATGTTCTCGCGGAGGTGCCCCAATCGTTCGGGGCTCAGGAGCAAGCGAGGCCGTTGCTCCAGCCACTCGCGCCGAACTTCAAGCCGTCCAGGTACACGGATGGGGCGCACAGCTTCAGCCGACCTCGAGGTGGCAGGGTGCGAAGTCGACCCGGAGTCATCGCATGGAGCCTCACGGGTCGCAGACATCAACATCAAAGCGCACACCACTGTCCTCGCGATGTGGGCAAGGTTTGTCGGCCCCATGCAGATTTGAGATCCACGCCTCATGAGGGCAACCTACCGTCCCCACGTCGGGAAACAATCCTATAAATCTATTCGCACTTTTTCTCCCCGTAGTGACAGGGCAATCGGCGGCGACCAGGACGGCCCGAGAGCCGCGCGGATGAGCAGCATGCGCTGGTGGTCAACCGCACGCCCTTCGAGCCGGGGGTGACGAAGTTCCACTTCGGGACGGACGGGAAGGTCGAGGAATGCTCCCCCGCCGACGGCACGTGGCGACCGGTCGGCGGCCGCAAGGGCCGATGGGTTGACCTGGCCTTCGCCCCCGGCCAGGGACGCCTGTTCCGCTTCACCCGGCCGATCCAACCGACCTAGCGGCTGCGAAGGCCGCACGGCCGGAACCGCCCGCAATCTCGCGCGTCGAAGGAACGGACGCGCGAAGGGAGATCGCCCATGCCCGCACGATACCGCTATCCGGTCGCGGCGGCGGTCGGGTTGATGCTGTCGGCGGCGGTCGCGGCGGCTGCACAGGCTGACGACCCGCGGACCCGGCCGGGTGCGGTGTCGCTGTTCCTGCTGGACGACGCCGCGGTCACCTGCGACCAGGCGGCCGGCAAGTCGCTCGGTGAGCTGTCGCCGGCAGACCGCCCGGTCCTGACGTCCCGCGACATCCTCTTCTACGAACGGCATAGCTGTCGATTCTACCTGTCGGCCGAGGTCGCGCAGCGGGTCCGCGAGAGCGTAATCGCAGCGCAGGCCGGTGACGACACACCCGGGCAGGGATCGATCCGCTCGAGGGCGCTGATCCCCGTCGTGGTCGTCGCAGACGGCAAGCGTGCGTTCCTGGCGGCGTTCCATACGGCCGATGCCCTCTTCGGGGCTCCGTGGGCGGCGAGGGCCGCATCGACGCGCCCGGCCGACGGGCA
>CAZADC010000418.1:0-3445 GCA_964483755.1 uncultured Planctomycetaceae bacterium
ACGTTGGTGAGGTTCTTGCGGCGGACGACGTTGACGGGGATGTCGTTGTCCTTGCAGTGCTCGCCGACGACCTGCCCCACGTACACCTCGTCGCCCGGGCGGACGAACATCACGCCGCGGTCGGCGAGCTGCTCGATGGCGTAGGCGGTCGCGCGTCCGGTCTCCGTGGCGATCATCACGCCGGTGGTCCGCCCGTCCATCTCGCCGCAGTCTGGCCCGTAGCTCTCGAAGCGATGATGCATGATCGCCTCGCCGGCCGTGGCGGTCAGGACGCGAGACCGCAGCCCGATCAGCCCCCGCGCCGGGATGATGAACTCCAGGTGCGTGCGCTGACCGACGGTGTCCATGCGGGTCATTCGCGCCCGCCGGTTGCCCACCTGCTGCATCACCGCGCCGACGTGCTCGCTCGGCACGTCGATCGTCAGGCGCTCCAGCGGCTCGGTCCGCCTGCCGTCGGCGTCGGTGTGGTAGACCACGTTGGGCTTGCCGACGGCCAGCTCGTATCCCTCGCGGCGGAGGTTCTCGATGAGGATGCTCAGGTGCAGCAGCCCGCGTCCGGAGACGACGAACTCTTCGCCGCGGTCCTCGACCCGCAAGGCGACGTTGGACTGCAACTCTTTGTGCAGGCGCTCGCGGAGCTGGCGGCTGGTGACGTACTTCCCGTCGCGCCCGGCGAAGGGCGAGTCGTTGAAACGGAAGGTCATCCGGAGCGTCGGCTCGTCGATCGCGACGGCCGGGAGGGCGACGGGGGCGTCGGGATCGGCGAGCGTGTCGCCGATGTCCACGCGCTCGAGCCCGACGACGGCGAACAGGTCGCCGACGTCCACGCGGTTCACCTCGACGCGTCCGAGCCCCCGGAAGCCCATGAGCTGCCCGACGCGCTGGACGGACTGCCGGCCGGCGCGGTCGATGACCGCGACGCTGCGCCCGGCTTCGAGCGTGCCGGCCATCACGCGACCGATGCCGATCCGCCCGACGTAGTCGCTGTAGTCCAGCGTGGTGATCAGCGCCTGCAGCGGGGCGTCGCCGTCGAGATCGGGAACCGGCACGTGCTCGATGATCGCGTCGAACAGGTCGTGGACGTCGGTTGCTGTTCCGGCGGCCGCGGCGCTTTCCCCGGTCGTCGCCCACCCGTCGCGACCGGAGGCGTAGATCAGCGGGAAGTCCAGCGCGTGCTCCTCGGCGCCGAGCTCGACGAGCAGGTCGAACACCTCCTCGTGCACCGCGTCGGGGCGGGCGTCGGGGCGGTCCATCTTGTTGATGACCACCAGCGGAGCCAGCCCGGCCTGCAATGCCTTGCTGAGCACGTAGCGGGTCTGCGGCATGACGCCCTCGAAGGCGTCGACCAGCAGCAGCACCCCGTCGGCCATCGTGAGGACGCGCTCGACCTCGCCGGAGAAGTCGGCGTGTCCGGGCGTGTCCACGATGTTGATGTGCACTGCCCGCCCGCGCCGGTCGGTGTAGTCGATCGCGCAGTTCTTGGAGAGGATCGTGATGCCGCGCTCCCGCTCCAGCGGGTTGCTGTCCAGGATGCACTCGCCGTCCAGCTCGCCGCGGCGGAACTGCCCGCTCTGGCGCAGCAGCTCGTCGACGAGCGTGGTCTTGCCGTGGTCGACGTGGGCGACGATGGCTACGTTGCGGATATCGGTTCTCTGCACGGGGGACTCCGGGTGTCTCGGTCGGGCCGAGAGGGAACGCAGGTCGCGCGGATCGCCGCGCGGTCGGGCGAGGGTCGGCCGCTCGCGGAACGGGCGCGGCGGCAGGGCAGGGGCTACCCAGGCCAGTTGACCGCGCGCAGCGTGCGGATGCGCCGGGCGAAGCGCCAGGTGAACGTCCGCTGCCGTATGGAGATGCACGCGGTCATGAGAATTCGCAGTATAGCATTGTGTCCCGCGGCGTTTCAATCCGATCCGCGCCCGCGAAAGCGCGCGGGGGTTCTCAGCCCGCGATCACCCGATAGATCTCGCAGCGCTTGCGGTCGATATCCACGACGGCCCGACCGTCGGCGACGGAGACGCTCTCGCCCGTCATCAGGTTGTGCAGCTCGGCCGGGGAGTCGCGGAAAGTCAGCTCCAGCTCGGCTGCCTCGGGGTAGTGGTTCAGCACGAACAGGATGTTCTCACCATCGGCGCGATGCATGACGGCCGAGGCCAGATTGCGTTTCGGCTCGTAACGGTACGCGCCGCCTTTGCCCCAGTCGACGTAGGTCACGTCGCGAACCGGCCTTACGCTCACGCATGCCGGTCCGGCGTCGTCCAGCGTCTGCGCGACGAACCCGACGCTCTCCGGCCGCTCGTCCTCCGGTGGCTCCTGGGCGATCCAGTCGGGACGCCATATCAGGTGTCCCTTCCCGATGTCCACGGTCCGCGTGCCGGTCGAGGTGTCCGGGCGATCCAGGCCGAGGAAGCTCGTCTCCCTGCCCAGATCGTCGCGAACCGGCCATGCCCCGGTGAGCACGAGCGTTCCGCCGGCCGCCACCCATTGCTGCAGCGCCGCCGCGGCCGCGCGGGAGACCACCGGACTGCCCGGCAGGAAGGCAACGCTGTACTTTTCCAGCTCCTGCGGCGCCTCGACCAGATCCACGACGCCCGGTTGCCGGCCGGCCTGCTCGATCAGGCGGAAGAGCCCTTCGTATTCGGCCGATGCCTTGCCCGCCTCGATGCCGGCGATGCGGGGCGGGCCGACGTGCAGGTCGTTGTCGGCGCACGGCATGGGATCGCCCAGATACGTGTGCTGGTGGGCAGCGAAGTCGTAGCAGACGGCCGTGTCGCAGACTTCCTGCAGCGCGTCCCAGTCGTCGATCTTCTGTCCCACGAGCTCGACGGTCTCGCGCAGCACCTGCAGGCTCGGGCGGGTGTGTCCGTGGGAGCTGACCGGCGCGTCGCCCCAGCAGTCGCGGTCGTGGAACATGAACCACGACAGCGCCTTGCACCCGTGCGCCAGCGCGCAGCGGGCCATGAAGCGCATGTGGTCGGCGCTGACCCGGGCGCTGAGCACCTTGTTCCACGTGCCGGACATGAACTCCGCCGACCAGGTGTAGCCGACCGAGGCGTTCATGAGCTTGAGCACGCGGGCCATCGAGTGGTACCCGGAGTAGCTCATGAACGTGCCCCGGTAGAAGTCGTAGCCCACGACGCCGCCGGTCGCCCGCTCGAAGTCGCCCATCCGGGTCGGCACGCCTTCGGGACGGTGGGGGTTGAGGTTCGTCATGAAGGTGACGTCCTTCACGCCGTTGTCCTCGTGCATCGTCCGGAGGCGGCGGAGGTACTCGCACATGGTCCACGTTTTGAACTCGCACCAGTCGGTGTAGTACGGCAGGTCGCCTGCAAGCTCGTCGGGCACGTCGCGCGGGGCGGGGATGTCCTCGATCGCACCGTACGTGGTCTCGTACGGAAGGTCGGCGGCCGAACCGTACTTCTCGCGGAGGAACCGGTGGTAGAACCCG
>CAZADC010000419.1:0-3436 GCA_964483755.1 uncultured Planctomycetaceae bacterium
TGGACGGCGACGACCGGCTGCTTCGCTCGTACGTCTGGCGTCTGACGGCCGCGGGCGGCGTGGGCGGCCTGCTGGGCGTCTGTCACCACGCCCCGTCCACCGGCGACGTGACGGCCACGTACTACCCCGCCTTCGACCACAACGGCAACGTCCGCGCCTGGGTCGACGCGGACACGGGCGAGACCGTCGCGGCCTTCGAGTACACGCCCTTCGGGCGGGTCCTGACGGCCGAGTCGGCCCCCGGCGCCTCGTCCGTCACGCCGGGCGACCCGACGGCGATCAGCCCGCTCCTGCACGCCACGAAGTACTACGACGTCGAGACCGGGCTGTACTACTACGGGCACCGGTACTACGACCCCCGCCGCGGACGCTGGCTCAACCGCGACCCCCTCGGCGAACAGGGCGGCGTCAACCTCTACGCCTTCTGCATGAACGACCCGATCAACCTCATCGATCCGCTGGGGCTGGTCAGTCGCGACGAGGTGTGGGCGGCGTCGGGCGCGGCCAAGGCGCAGTTGCGGGAGATATTCCAGGCGATCGAAGATCTGGGCGTCGCCGTCGAGAACGGGGATGACATCTCTGACACCGAACTGGACGCGATGCTCACCTCGGTGCGGTCGCAGTATCAGGCGTACCTGACCTCGACGCTCCGGGCGACACATACGGTTACCGACTTCGTTGATGAGCAGTGGTGGTACTCCGACGCCGATCATGCTGCCGTCTCTTCGGTTCATGCCCTGCCGGGCGACGTCGGCCCGTTGCGGATGAGTCGCATGCAGGCAATGGGTGCGCTGTCGGCGTCCAACGGACTGCGGGGCGAGTCGGAAGACCTTGCAGGGCGGACCGAGTTCCTGTACGATGCCGCCGTTACCACGGACTACGCCTGCACGGCCGCCAGCTACACCATCGGGGTGGGCGCGCTGGTACACGCTGCGGTGAAGACGACCGCTAGCCAAGGCGGCAAAGCCGCAGCCAAGTGGGTTGCGAAGGAGTTGGCGAAGCGCGCGGCTCAGGGCGGGGCCACCTGGGTGGCAGGCCGGGCCACCGAGGAAATCGCGGTCGAGGTGGGCGTTGATCCGCGGTACGTCCGGATTGGCTTTCAACTGCTGCACATCTGGAATGCGTCAAAAGCCGTCCGCGCCGCGCGACTGAAGAACGCCCAACTACGGGCGTCAAACGCCTGGAGCGGAGCCCCAAACAGGGGACTGGGTGGGAATCCGTTCAAGGGCAAGTCTCCACAACAGATAGACCAGATAATGCGATCGAAGGGGTTCAAGCCAGTGGGGCCTGATCCTGCTTCTGGAAAAGGTTCATATCTGCACCCGAAAACGGGGCGGAAGTACTACGTCGACAAGGGCGGCGTCTATCGGAAGGGAGTTGAAGGCCCTCACGTTGACGTTCATCGCATGCGGGATGGAGTGAATTTGGAGGGAGCAAAGAAGAAGTACTTCCTGGACGGAGGTATTGAAGATGCCAACTAATGCACGACTTCTCAGCTTCGAATGGGTCGAGGACGATGAAACGTTGGAGATTCATGCCAACACCGAAGGAATACTCTACCTCCGTTCTGTGCTCGACCGCATTCTGGCGAACGCACAGCCGGACCACGTCCACCTGATGACCAAGGAATGGGGCGGGACCGAACTGAGTTCTGAAAGCCAGAATTCGGCGGCAGTCCTAATCAACCATGTAAAGGTGATGACCTGGCCAGAGCAGAGCTGACCTGCGGTTAGTCGTGTCTCTCATTCTGGGTGACTATTCTGCTGACCGTGCGGCTTGACCTTGCTGAGTTCTGGCCGCCTGGTTGTTTTTGCGCTCTTCTTCACGCATCACTTCCTTCGCGTGTAATCATCGGGCAGCGCCCGCCCGTTCGCATCTGCGCCGGGTAATTGATTGATAGCCACCCTGCGCGCGGCAGATCGTCGGGCTGGGCGGGTGTAGTGGTCAAACCCCCCGCCGGTTGCCCGTCGGCTGGGACACATCGCGCCTGGCTGCAGATATAGAGGGTGCCGGGGCGCAACGGACTCGAAGCAAGGCGCAACGGATCGTTGTCAGGTGCAGATGTAGAGATTGGCGGGGTCGAGCGGGACGGTGCCCTGCGGATGGCATAGGTAACCAGTAACGGGGCGTGGTGTCCCGTCGAGTCATGGAGGACACGTATGACGGCAGTCAAGGAAGACGAGTGGATCGAACATGACGCGGCGGCCGAGCCACTGGTACTCACGGGCCGGTTCTGTTCCCGTTCGGACGCTCCGTCGGCAACTCACCTCTCAGGAATCGCCCCGAAAATCTCTGCCCGTCTGTTGACAGTCTGTCAACGATAGCCGATAATGGTTCATGGATGCGGATCATCAAGACAAGTGGGTAGGGTGCATAACTTGTTATGCACGGTATCCAGGACTTCGGGACACATCGAATCGGGGGAGGGAATCTTGACATGGGATCTTGGGGACAGCATCCTGGGATGTCACCGGCGCTGCCTTGACACAGGCATGGTTTCTACAGACCTGCCGACCGCCTCTTCACCTACGAGTACGACAGCGAAAACGGCCTGATCACCGTCGAGAGCAGCACCGCCGTCGCGCCGGGCGACCGGGTCAAGGTCGCCTTCGTCTACGACGCGATGGGCCGGAGGGTCTCCAAGAGCGTCTACGCCTGGGACGCCCAGGCCGGCGACTACGCCGCCGCGCCCGCTTACACCCGCAAGTTCCTCTGGGCCGGGTGGCGCCTGCTGGCCGAGCTGGACGACGACGACCGGCTGCTTCGCTCGTACGTCTGGCGTCTGACGGCCTCGGGGGGCGTGGGCGGGCTGCTGGGCGTCTGCCGCCACGCCCCGTCCACCGGCGACGTGACGGCCACGCACTACCCCGCCTTCGACCACAACGGCAACGTCCGCGCCTGGGTCGACGCCGACACGGGCGAGACGGTCGCGTCCTTCGAGTACACGCCCTTCGGGCGGGTCCTGACGGCCGAGTCGGCCCCCGGCGCCTCGTCCGTCACGCCGGGCGACCCGACGGCGATCAGCCCGCTGCTGCACGCCACGAAGTACTACGACGTCGAGACCGGGCTGTACTACTACGGCCACCGGTACTACGACCCCCGCCGCGGACGCTGGCTCAACCGCGACCCCCTCGGGGAACAGGGCGGCGTCAACCTCTACGCCTTCTGCATGAACGACCCGATCAACGCCTTCGATCCGTTGGGGCTGGAGTTCACCAAGGAGGAAATCCTCGGCGCCTACCGGGCCATCTACGGTGAGCACGATCCTTGGCTCAGAGCGTTTCACGCGACCGGACACTGGGTCCACGTGGGCGATGTATGGGGTGACTTCGACATAGACCGCCATGGGCGGAAGCTGGAAGTCGAAGTCGAGGAAGATATGGTGCGGTTTAGCCAGTTATGCGGCTGCGGATAGTGCATAGGAAACGGTTTCCAG
>CAZADC010000420.1:0-3417 GCA_964483755.1 uncultured Planctomycetaceae bacterium
GATCGCGTGACGTCGTAGCCGAAGACGACCACCTCCCGGACCTGACCGTCCTCGTCCGGCACGGGCGAGTAGGCTACGTCAAGCCAGGACTCGCCGGCGTCGGTGACCCACCGGAACTCGTGGCGCCGGGGCTCGCCCGTCCGGGAGCACTCGCGCACCGCCCTCATCACCCGGCGGGCTTCGGCGGGCGGCAGGTTCTCCGAGACCTTCCGGCCCGGGCGGGCGAAGTCGTCCAGCCCCAGCCGCTCCCGCATCTCCGCCGCCGCCCAGGTGTTGAGCACCGTGCCGTCGCGCGCGACCACGCTCACGGCCGAGTCCCGCAGTGACGAGAGAATCGCCTCCAGGCGGGCCTCGCTCGTCCGCAGGGCCTGTTCCGCCTTGCCGCGCTCCGCGATCTCCTCGGTCAGACGCCGGTTGGCCTCGGTCAGCTCCGCGGTCCGACGCGAGACGAGTTCGTCCAGCTCGGCGTAGGCGCGGCCGATCTCCTCCCGGCTGCGCTTGCGCTCGGTGTTGTCCTTCACGACGGCACAGTACTTCCGCTCTCCGCCGATGTTCATCTGGCGATGGCTGATCAGCACGTTGCGGCGCGCGCCGTCCTTGCCGATGACGTCCAGCTCGTACGACGTGCCGCGCCCCGCGCGGACCTCCTCCCACCGCGCGAGGACGGACTCATGCTGTTCCGGCGGGACGGCGTCGAGGAAGTGCGCCCCGATGAGATCTTTCCGCGGCCAGCCGATGATCCGGCAGAACGCGTCGTTGCTGAACTCGAAGCGACCCTCGGCATCCACCACGAGGATGCCGTCGAGGCTGGCGGCGATGAGCGTCTCGAGGTACTCCTTCGCATCGTGGACCTCGCTTTCCGCGCGCTTGCGGTCGGTGAGGTCGACGTTGACTCCCATGATCGCCGTAACGCGCCCGTCCTGAACGACCGGGCTGACGACGTTATAGAAATGTCGCAGCTCGCCTTCGACGGGGATGTCGATCTGCCCGGTGACCGTCTCGCCGGCAAAGGCGCGCCGGTTGTTGTCCAGCCAGCCGGCGAGCACCTCCTCGTCTCCGGTGACGTTCTCAGGCATCTGCCCGACCATGTTGCCGTAGTAGCGACGGCTGACGGCGTTCTGCATCACGTACCGGCCGTCGCGCCCGATCATCCAGAAATCAAAGGGCAGCGATTCGATCACAGTCCGGAGGCGAGCGCCGCTGTCCTTGAGGGCCGTTTCGGCGTGGCGACGATCGGCGATCTCCGCCTGGAGCGTCTCGGTCAGCTCGTTCACCGCGTCGCTGCGCCGCCTGGCCTCGGCGGCGAGCTCGGCGCGGGCCTCCTTGAGTTCCGTCGCGAGGCGATGGGTGCGCGTGACGTCCTGGACGGCGCCGATCAGCCCGCCGATCGCTCCGTCGCGGTTGACGAACGTCGCCTTGTGGAAGACCACCCGGCGGTCCCCGTCGGGGGTCGAGACCGTGGATTCGTAGCTCTGCGCGCCGGGCTCGGCCAGAAGGCGGTCGTCCATCGTACGGTACTGCTCTGCATGGATCGTCGGAGCGACGTCGAATACGCTGCGCCCGACAATCCGATCCCGCACAACGCCCAGGAACTCAGCAAACGCCTGGTTGCAGCCGAGATAGATGCCCTCGGTGTTCTTGTAGAAGACCGGCAGCGGCAGCGCGTCAAGGAGGCTCTGCTGGAAGGCGGACTGGTCCTTGAGCGCCTCGATCGCCCGGTCGCGCCGGGTGACGTCGGTCATCGTGACGACGTAGCCGTCCTCGCCGTCGTCGAGCAGGCCCTGGGCGATCGAGACCGTGACGCTCGCCCGGACCACCTCGCCGTCCTTGCGCCGATACCGTTTCTCCAGCGAACAGGCCCCCTCGCCGCCTTCAGCGGCCTCGCGACGCGCGTCCATGGTCGCCGGCAGGTCGTCGGGGTGTGTGACGTCCCCGACGCGCCTGGCGAGCAGCTCCTCGACCGTGTAGCCCAGCGTGCGACAGAACATTTCGTTGACGTGGATGAACCGCCCGTCCGGCGCTACCTGCGCCAGGCCGACGCCGGCCTGCTCGAACGTCCGGCGGAATCGCTCGCGACTCGCGCGGAGCGCGCCCTCGAGCCGGTGATGCTCGGTCACGTCCGTGACCGCGCCGACAATTGCGCTCGGCTCGCCCGACGCGTCGCGGACGATCATCCGGTGGTCGCGCAGCCAGACGTACTCGCCGTCGCCGCGGCGCCAGCGGTACTCATGGTGATAAGGCTCAACGGGTTCGAGGGACCTGCGGGCGATTTCGTCGAGGCTCGGCCCCCGCTTGCGCCGGTCGTCCGGGTGGATGCGGTCCATCGCCTCCTCCCACGACATGGCCGACAGCTCCTGGCGGGTGAAGCCGAGCACGCGCTCGCAGGCCGGGCTGAGGTACTCGAACTCGTGCGCATCGAGGCATCGTCGGTACAGCAGGTCGGGCGAGGCGTCCAGCAGCGTCCGGAGGCGGCGTTCGCTGCGGCGCAACGCCTTCTCGGTCCGCATGCGCTCGGTGATGTCGCGGATGGTTCCGAGGTTCGCCGGCTCGCCGCTGATCTCGATGATCCGCCCCGACAGCTCTACATCGCGGATCGTGCCGTCCTTGCACAGCAGCTTCGATTCGTATCGGGACGGCGTCGACTCGCCGCGGATTCTCGCCTCGTGGTTCCTGCGCACCCGCTCGCGCTCGTCGGCGGGGAAGAGCTCGTCGTACCGCTCCATCCCCAGCAGCTCGTCCACCGCATAGCCTGTCAACTCGACGGCGGTGGCATTGCAGAACGTGTACCGCCCGTGCTGAACGATCGTTACCGCGTCGAGCGACTGCTCGACCAGCGCGGCATACTTCGCCTCCGACTCACGCAGACGCCGCTCGGATCGCTTGCGATCGGTGATGTCCGTCCCGCTGATGAGAATCCCGTCCCGCCCGTCGATCGCGACCGGCACGTATCCCGAGGCGAACCAGAGCGTGCGCCGCCCGTCGCGTCCGACGAGGTCGATCTCGAAGGCGGGACTGGGCTCGCCCGCAAAGGCGCTTTCGAGCAGGGCGCGGGCCTGATCGCGGAATTCCGGGGCGATGAAGTCCTCCATCGCCCGCCCGGGAACCTCCTGCTTGTCGAATCCCAGCGATTCCGCGAAGCTGCGGTTGACGTCGATGATCCGTCCGTCGGCGTCGAGCATCACAATGGCCGAGAGACTCTGCTCGTAGAGGAACTCGTATGCCTCCTCACGCTGCCGGAGACTCTCCTCGACCTGTCGACGGCGCTGCCGTTCGTCCTCCAGCTCGCGCACGCGTTGACGCAACCGTTCCAGCTCGTCGCGCGTCGCCTCGACATTCATGGGTGCGTGTTCCCTCGCTGCGCGTGCGTCGGGGGCGCTGCGTTCCGGCGACGTTCCACGCGGGGCGGCAGCCCCTTGC
>CAZADC010000421.1:0-3417 GCA_964483755.1 uncultured Planctomycetaceae bacterium
GGCCTTGATGGCGGTCAGGGGGTTGCCGCTCGCCACGGAGAACACGTCATCCCCAGCGTATCCGACGAGGACGATGGTTGAGACGCCCGGCGTGGACGCCTGGAGCGTGCGGCGGTTCTGGGCGGGGTTCTGCGTCAGGTGATCGATCACCCCGGCCGCGCTGACGGCCATGTCGTCGCCGGCGTCCGTGCCGTTCCAGGTCAACACGTTCTGTCGGGCGCCGCTGGCGTTGTCCAGCGTGAGCGAGCCGATGTTGGCGACGCTCACGTAGTCGAACGCCAGCAGGGACGCTGCCGTCGCGTGATGCGTGCGGATGCTGCCGGAGGTCGGGTCCACGCCCGGCGTGAAGTCCACGAAGTGCGTGCCGGCGGGCGTGGTGAAGGTGATGTCGTCCGCCTCGCCCTGCCCGTTGTAAACGAGCAGCTCGGCCTCGCCGACGGTGACGGGCACCGGCTGGGCGCCGGTGATCTGCGCGCCGTCGCCGCTGAGCTGGTCGACCGTGACGGTGTCCGCGCCGCTTGTGCCGTTGACGATGACCGTGTCGCTCCCGGCCGTCGGATCGCCCGCATTGACGGTGATGCCCGTCAGGCCGGTCGGCGTGTTCGGGTTGTTCAGCGAGATCTCGTCGCTGCCCTGCAGGCCGTTGATGACCAGCGTGGTCTTGTTGGAGAACTCGATCGACTCGAAGTTGTCGACCGTGACCAGCCCGTTCGTCGCGACGGTGCCGACCTGGTAGCTGATGGCGTTGTCGGCGGGCGTGCCGTTGACCGTCAGCGACGCGGCCGGAACCAGGTCCACCACCGGCTCGATGTTCTGGAAGCGGACCGTCTGGGTGCTCCCGCCGGTCGTGACGGTGATCTCGCCGTCGCCGGCGTTCGGTCCGACCGCGTATTCCACGCTGTCGGCCGCGGCGCCGAGCTGGTCGAGCGTGTCGAAGCCCTCGCCGCCGTCGTAGAACATGTCGAACTGGGACAGGGACACGCTGCTGTCGACGGTGAGCGTGTCGTTCCCGCCGCCGCCGAGGATGTTCAGCGGCAGGGCTGCGCCGGCTCCCGCAATGTTGAAGGCGTCGTCCCCGTCGCCGCCGTTGATCGTGATGGACGTCACGCCCGCGAGGGAGTAGGTCTGCGTCGTGCCGTTCTGCACGACGACCAGGTCGCCGCCGACCACGGAAATATCGACGGTGTTGTCGACGACGGTCGGGTCGGGGTTGACCACGACGGACTGGCTCCCCCCGACCGTCAGTCCGCTGGCGGCCTCGAACTCCTGGTAGTCGATCGTCGTCGCGCCGTAGCTGACGGTCCCGCGCAGGTCGGAGTTGCCGTCGATGCCGGGGCTGAAGTCGCCCGCGGTCGAGACGGTCGCCGCCCCGGTCCCCTCGCCGATGACCTGCAGGCTGTCGGTCCCGTGGGCGCCGTAGAGCTGCACGTGGACGCCGAGATCGCCGTCGATGACGACCAGGTCGTCGCGTCCCGCCCCGTCGACGATAATGGGGTTGGCCAGCGTGATCGAATAGCTGTACAGCCCGCCGACCGTCGCCGCTCCGGGAATCTCGATGCCCGTCGTGTACGCGGCGTCCTCGAACGGCTCGACGGACACGTCGGCCGAGTTCGGGCCGGTCTTGGTGATGCGGATGATGTCGTTCTGCCCGGTGCCCGTGATGTAGGAGACGGGCGCGGGCCCGATGTTCGGGTCGTCGGCGAGCTGGTCGAACGGGGTGGGCGTCGCCGCCAGCGTGTCCAGGTTCGTGTTCCCGTCGCCCTGGATCATCGGTACGCGGCTGAAGACGTTGTATCCGCCCAGACTCGTGTAGCTCAGGTACGACATGAGGTCGGACTGGCTGAACGGGTCGTACTCCGGTCCGGGCGGGTCGTGCGCCGGATTGCCGGTGTCCTGGCGATACACGTGGCGCAGTCCGAAGGCGTGCCCGGCCTCGTGAGCGATCTGGTTGCCGTTGAACTCGACCCCGTCGCCGGCGCCCCTCAGCAGCACCAGCGCCGTGCCGTCGTTGGCGTTGGGCCCGCCGATGTCCGTGCCGGTCGAGAGCCCGCCGTATCCGTTCGTGGCGAACGTCGCGGGGTTGTCGTTGCCCGGTCCGATCAGGAACTGACCGACGATGATATAGCTGTCGTTGTTCTCGGCGTCGCCCTCGTTGATGCCCAGCGTAACCGAAATGTCGTCCAGATCCGACGCCGCCCGGACGCTGTGCCCGTTGACGTTCTGGTAGTCCGGCGTCAGCTCGACGACGGTGATGTCCAGCCCGGCGTAGAAGCGCTCGACCATGGAGGTCATCGTCTCGCGCATGGCGTCCGCGGCGGCGCCGTAGAGGTTATCGAGCGAGTTGATGTCGACGGCCGTGCCGCCCGCATACGCGGCGCCCGTGTCGTCGCTCAGCGTCGGACCGTCGATGTCCGGGTTGCCGCCGAGCGCGTGGCTGTTGATGTCGCCGACGGTCGTGGTCAGCGTGCCGCCGGGGAACAGGTCCCCGTAGTCGATGTACAGCGTACTGCTGAGCAGAAGGCGCGGTTCGAGACTCTCCAGCAGAGGCCGGGGCGACTCGGCGGACCTGCGACGTACGGACTTCCTGCGCGGTGATGTCATGATCGATCTCCTTTACTGGTTCACCGGTCTTCCGAGCCGGCCTCGCGCGTCGCGTCCTGTCCGGACTCCGCGGATGCATGCGCGTCGGGCGAGAGGGCCCCACCTTGGGCCTTCATGCAGCCGCTCGACGCGGCGCGACGTGCGAATTCCTTTCCTTTATTCCGCTCTGCTACCCAAACGGTACGTAGAAATGCCTGCGAGCCTTGTTACTTATTAGCGGCAAGCGAGCCGATTTCAAAGGGGGTAATCCAAAAAAACAGCAGATTCTTCGTAATCCCCCATTGCGTGCGCAGCGATTTCCCCCCTTGTCAGGGCGGGACATGCTCTCACCGCATGTCCGCCGCCGGCCGGAATTTGCGGGAGATTCCAGCGTCGGGAGCCCGTGGACACCGGCGGCGCATCGTCCGACGTCGACTTCCGGGAAGCCCCTCAGCCCCTCGTCGCGCCGAACGCCTCGGGCAGAAAGTCCACCAGGTCGCTCGCCATGACGGAGGTCTCGCCCAGCCGGTCGGAGGCCGCGTCACCGGCCAGACCGTGCACCCGAACCGCCAGGCAGGCGGCGTGCATCGGTTCCAGTCCCGCGCCGAGCAGTGCGGCCGTCAGCCCGGTCAGCACGTCGCCGCTGCCGCCGCACGCCATGCCGGGGTTTCCGGTGTCGTTGACGTAGACGCGTCGCCCGTCCGTGACGACCGTTCCCGCCCCCTTCAATACGACGATGAGCGGGGTGTCCAGGTCGCCGGCCCACTCGGCGGCCGCGTTGCTGGCCGCGTGAACGCGATCGCCCTGGATGTCGCCGATGCCGATCCCGGTCAGGCG
>CAZADC010000422.1:0-1724 GCA_964483755.1 uncultured Planctomycetaceae bacterium
ATGTGCTCCATCGTCTCGGCAACGGCGGGCCAGGCGAAATCCGACGCCACCCTTTTGCGGGCGAGCCGTCCCTGCTCGCGCCGCGTCTCCTCGCTTTGCAGTAATCGGCGGATTTCGCGTGCCAGTTCAGCCTCGCTTTCCGGATCGCAGTATATCACAGATTCCGCCATCTCCCCACGTGTCTCAGGGATATCCCCCACGAGCACGCACCGCCCGTGCGCGGCCGCCTCGAGCACAACCATCGACATGCCTTCCAGCACGCTCGGCTGGACCACCAGCGCGGCGTTGGCGTACAATTCGGCCAGCGTCCGACCCGTCTGCGCGCCGACAAACATCACGCCCGACGCTGCTTCGCGACGACAGCGTTCTGCATACGCTCCCTCACCCCCGCCGACGATCACCAGCGGCCGGTCGTCGCCGACGGTCGCCCAGGCGCCAAGCAGCGCGTCCAGGCGCTTCTCGGGCACGATGCGCCCGACGTGCAGCACGTAGCCGCCTGTCTTCAGGCCCCATCGCCGCCGGATGATGTCCGCCGCAGCCGGCCGCGCCGGACGAGCCGCGTTCGGGACGTGGTGCACCTCGCGTCCGAACGTCGCCCTCAACTCCTCCGCCAGGCGGCGCGACACGCAGGTGACTTCGCGGGCGACGCGCATTCCGCACGACAGGCCGGCGCGGATCGCCAGCTTCGCCGGCGCCGACCATTTGTCCCGGCGCCAGTCGGCCGCGTGAACCGTGAACACCACCGGACGCCCCGCCGCCGCCGGCAGCCAGCTCCACAGCGCCGGACCCGGCGAGTGAAAGTGCACCACGTCGACGGCCCGACGGAGCACGTCCGCCGCCGCCGTCGCCGTGTGGGTGAACGCCTCGGCATGCTTGCCGCCGAGCCCCCCCGTGACGATGCTCCGCGCGGCGTCGCTCCGCCGATCGGCCACGTAATCCGCCCGCCCGTAGACGAGCACCTCGTGCCCGCGCGCCGTCAGCTCGCGGGCAAGCTCCTCGATCACCCGCTCGACCCCGCCGACGCCGGCGGGCACGCCCCGGCCGCCGATCATCGCAATGCGCATCGTCGCCTCGCTTCCCGGTAGAGCTGCTCGACTCGCCCGGCCGCCGCGTCCGCGTCGTGACGCCGCCGGACGTGCGCCTTCGCGCGTTCCGCTATCCGCCGGCGCCCCGCCGCGTCGGTCAGCAGCTCGCGCGCCGTCCACGCGGCCGCGTCGGGGTCCTCGGGCTCGAACCGCCGGCCCGTCTCGCCGTCGCGAACCCACTCGCTCAGCGGCGGCTGGTCGGCGACCATGACCGCGAGCCCGCACCACATCGCCTCAAGCATCGTCTGAGGCGAGTTCTCCATCCAGCGGCTGGGCAGCACCAGCGCCGCCGCCATCGCGAACTGCTCGCCGAGCCGCTCGTGCGGGATCGCCCCGGCAAGCCGGACGTTGGTCAGTCGCTCGCGGTCCCGGCGGGCGGCCAGCTCCTCCCGCATCGGCCCGTCGCCGACGAGCACCACCTCCGCATCCGACAGGCGCGCCGCGATGTCAAGCATCCGGTCGGCGCCCTTGCCCCATTCCAGCGCGCCGACGTACAGCAGGCGATTCACCGGCCCCGACCGGTCCTCCGGCGTCTCGAACGGCTCGACGGGATTCGGAGCGACGCGGCAGGCGCCGCGGGGCGCGCCGGCCTCCACGACCAGCTCCCGCATGAAGCGCGTCGGGCAGATGAACAGGTCC
>CAZADC010000422.1:1734-3413 GCA_964483755.1 uncultured Planctomycetaceae bacterium
CCACGCCACTGACGTATCGCCGCGCCAGCCGCTGCACCCAGCTCTCGGCCGCCAGCGCCGCGCCGGCAAGCCCCGCGCATTGCCGCCCGGCGGCGTGGAAGAACCGCCCGCCCCGGCAGCGCATGCAGCGGCGCGACCCGTCGGGCGTGCGGACGGTCAGGTGCTTCGTGGGGCAGACCAGCCGGTAGTCGTGCAGCGTCATCACGACGGCCACGCCGCGGCGGCGCAGCACCGGCAGAATCGACGGCGTCAGGTGGTGGTAGACGTTGTGCAGGTGCGCCACGTCGGCCGGGCTGCGCCGGAGGAAGCGATCGAGCTTCCCGGCCGCCTCGGGATTGTGGATCATCCGCGCCAGGTCAAGCGGGCATCGCGAGTCGGCGAAGTCGCGCCAGGCGGGCATTTCGGGCGGTCCGTCGGAACCGACGCACCCGAAGTGCGCCACCTCGTGCCCCGCCGCGCGCTGCCGCTCGACGAGCGCGCGCACGTAGCTGCCCACGCCACCGATCGGCGGGAGGAACTTCTCGACGTGGAGGATCCGCACGTCAGCCCTCCCCCGCTGCCGGCGACGGCATCCGCAGGCGACGCAGGTGCGCCCGCACCTTGGCGGCCGCGATCCATCCCAGCGTCCGCAGCGGTCGGCGGCGATACTCCGGGCGGACCGTGCAGATCATCCAGCACCGCTCGGGACACCGGCGCGCGAATCCGCGGGCCGCCTCGGCGGCCGGACCCGTCCAAACCTCCTCCCACGCCTGGTCGACCAGGTTGCCCATCACCCGTCCGTGGACCGAACAGCTGAAGACCGTCCCGTCGGCCTGGAGGAAGAAGAACTCGCGCCCGGCGTGGCACCGGACCCGCCACGGCCGGCCCAGCAGCCGAAGCCACGTCCCCCACGCGAAGTGCGCCCGCAGCCACTGCTTCGGCCGCCAGGAACGGAGCCACCGCGATATCGACTCGGCAAACCCGTCGGCGATTTGCGCGTCCGGCCGCATCCCGCCGCTCGGCGCCTCGCTGACCTTCAGGTGCGTCTCGGCCGCGTGGGCGGCGACGACGCCCAGCTCCAGACCGCGATCGGCCGCAAACCGCGCCACGCGGGCGAATTCGCCGACATTCTCGCCCGTGAGCGTCATGCCCAGTCGCAGCCCGCGATAGCCGCGCTCCGTCAGGGAATCGATCAGCTCGACGGCCGCGTCGAAGGCGCCTACGTCGCCTCGGATGCGGTCGTGGGCCGGGCCGACCGCATCCAGGCTCACCGCCAGGCGGACGGACGGGTCGGCGGCGAGGATCTCGTCCATCGCGGCGACAATCCGGTCGGGCAGGTAGGCGTTCGTGGAGATGGTGATCTGCGCCCGCGGGCACCGCCGGTGGGCGACGCGCACGAATTCGGGCAGATCCCGCCGCAGGAACGGCTCGCCGCCGGTGAAGTTGATCGTCCGCAACGACGTCGGCAGGCGGGCCATGTGCCCCGGCTGCAGGCGGTCGCGGGCCTCCTGCCGCCACACGTTGCACATGATGCAGTGCGCGTTGCAGTGGTGCGTCACGGCGATAAGGGCGTCGCGCGGCGTCATTCTCGGCGGTTCGATCGGTCCGGAGCGGCGCAGCACGGATGCACCGCGCGCCCGCGCGGCCGCTCGTCATTGCCCAGTATCGGACAAATCCTCCCCGCACACCAAACTCGCCAG
>CAZADC010000423.1:0-3412 GCA_964483755.1 uncultured Planctomycetaceae bacterium
GACCAGGCGCAGGAGGTCCACGCGATGATCCGCGGGCTGATCGGCGGGACCTACGACGCCGAGCTCGCCGAGGCGATGCGGATACAGTACGGCGGGTCGGTCAAGCCGGGCAACGCGGCGGACCTGTTCGCCCAGCCGGACGTTGACGGCGGGCTGATCGGCGGGGCGAGCCTCAAGGCGGACGACTTCACCGCGATCGTGCAGGCGGCGCAGTAGTTCGCGACGTCGAATTCATCGAAAGAGAGACGGATCATGGACTGGTTTCTGGCGACGCTGTTTGTCATCATCTGCGTGCTGCTGATCGTCGTGGTGCTGCTGCAGCGCGGGCGCGGCGGCGGGCTGGGCGCGGCGTTCGGCGGCGGGGGCGGCTCGGCGTTCGGCACGCGGACCGGCGACGTGTTCACCTGGGTGACCATCGTGCTGACCGCCCTGTTCCTGCTGCTGGCGATCGGCGTGAGCTTCTGGTTCCGTCCCGAGGCGAGCACGGTCGCCCAGCCGACGTTCAACCCTTCCCCGGGCCCGATCGACGAGCCGGTCGAGGTGACGCTCAACGTCTCCACCCGGGGCGCCGCCATCCGCTACACGCTTGACGGCTCGACCCCGACGCTCGAGTCGGCCGAGTACCAGCGCGAAGCCATCCGCGTCGCCCCCGGGCAGACCATCAAGGCGCGGGCGTTCCGTGCGGGCTGGAACCCCAGCGAGGTGGCCGTGGGCTACTACGGCGAGCCCGCCACGCAGACGGCGCCCGTCGACGAGCCGGACGCGGACCTGGACGGCGAGCCCGAGCTGGACGTGCCCGACGGAGCGCGGATTCCGGCGACGGCCCCCGCGACCGTCCCGGCAACCGCTCCCGCTGCGGCGCCGACCCAGCCGGTCGGTTGACCCGCCGGAAAGGCTGACCATGCTGCGGTCCATGACAGGATTCGGATCGGCCGCCGCCGCGATCGACGGTGTCGAGTACGCCGTCGAGGCGCGGTCGGTCAACAACCGCTACTTCAAGTCCGTCGTCAAGCTGCCCGAGTGCTTCGCGGCCGCCGAGACGGAGGTGGACAGGCGCGTCCGGTCGCGTGTCCAGCGGGGCACCGTAACGCTGACGGTGCGAATGCGCGTCTCCGACGACAAGGCGGCCTACGACGTGAACGTCGAGGCGCTGACGCGGTACCTCGATCAGCTTCGCCCGCTGGAGATCGAGGCGAATCCGATGCTGCGGGTGGACATCGGCGCGCTGCTGCAGCTGCCGGGCGTCTGCGAGCCGCCGAGCTACGAGGAGCTTGTCGCGGGCACGAGCGACCGTCTGATGAAGCTGATCGACGAGGCGATCGACGCGCTGGTGTCGATGCGAGAGCGGGAAGGGGGGGAGATCGGCCGCGACCTGCAGTCCAACTGCGACGAGATCGACCGGCGCCTCCAGGTCGTCGGAGACACCGCGTGGCAGGTGGTCCAGAGCTATCAGCAACGGCTCGCCGATCGCGTTGCGGATCTGACGGCCGGGGCGACCGTGCAGATTGACGAGGAGCACCTCGCCCGGGAGGTCGCGGTCTTCGCCGAGCGGTGCGACGTCGCCGAGGAGGTCCAGCGCCTCGGCGCGCACGTGGCGGAGTTCCGGCGGGTGATGGACGGTCCCGACCCGGCCGGGCGGAAGCTGGACTTCATCGCCCAGGAGATGCTGCGGGAGGCGAACACGATCGCCTCGAAGACGCCTGACGCCGACACCGCGCGTGCGGTCGTGGAGATCAAGACCGCGATCGACCGGATCAAGGAACAGGTGCAGAACGTGGAGTGAACCCGGACGGGGTCAGGGGACCGGCGGCCGCGTGCGGCCGGGTCTTGCCTTCCATGATGAGCCAACGCGGAAAACTGGTTGTCGTCAGCGGGCCCTCCGGGGTCGGCAAGAGCACGATCGTCCGGCAGGTGCTCCGGCGGACGGGCGCGGACTGGAGCGTGTCGGTGACGACGCGCCCCCCGCGCCCCGGCGAGGTGGACGGGCGGGACTACCGTTTCGTGGACCGGGAGATCTTCCGCGAGCTGATCGAGTCCGGGCGGATGCTGGAGCACGCTGAGGTGTTCGGCGACCTGTACGGCACGCCGGCCGAGCCGGTCGAGCGGGCGGTGCGCGAGGGGCGCGCCATCGTCTTGGACATCGACGTCCAGGGCGCCGTGCAGGTGCATCGCCGCATGCCGGACGCGACGTTCGTGCTGATCGTCCCGCCGAGCGACGCGGAGCTGGAGCGGCGCCTGCGGAGTCGCGGCACGGAGTCCCCCGAGGCTCTGCAGCGACGGCTGGAAAAGGCGCGGCGGGAAATCGCCGACGCCGAGGCCAGCGGAGCGTATAATCACGTTGTGGTCAACGACGATCTGGCCCGCGCGGTCGAGGAGGTCGTCGACATCATCAAGGAGCAGCGAACGAATGATTGAGGCCCTCAAGAGCGAAGAGCTTGCCGAGAAGGTCGGCGGGCAGTTCAAGCTGACTGCCCTGATCCAGAAACGAATGGTCGAGCTGATGCAGGGCTCGCGCCCGTTCGTCGAGCGGGGCCCCGGGCAGACGGACATGGAGGTCGTCATCCAGGAGATCCTGGAGGACAAGATCGCCATCGATTACGACAAGTCGGACATCCCGACGCCGGAAGAGCTGGAGTAGGCGCCCCGCCGCCGGGACCTGCCCGGCGGACGCCGAGGGAGACGAACCATGCACGCCAGGGCCCATCCGCTGGACAGCTACGAGGTGCTGCTCTGCGTCACGGGGGGCATCGCCTGCTACAAGGCGGCCGACCTCGCCAGCAAGCTCGTGCAGGCCGGCGCCGGCGTGAACGTGGCGATGACCGAAGCGGCCGAACGGTTCGTCACGCCGCTGACGTTCCAGGCGCTGACCGCGCGGAGGGTGTACACGAGCATGTGGCAGTCCATGGACGACTACAGCTCGCGCCACATCTCGCTGACCGACCTGGCCGACCTGATGATCGTCGCGCCGGCGACCGCGGACATGATCGGCAAGATGGCCGGGGGGATCGCCGACGACCTGGTCAGCACCATGGCGATGAGCGCGCACGGGGCGTGCCCGATCCTCATCGCTCCGGCGATGAACACGCGGATGTACGAGTCGCCGGCCGTTCAGGCAAACCTCGCGAAGCTCGACGAATGGGGAATCCAGTCGGTCGGTCCGGCGTCGGGGCGGTTGGCGTGCGGGACGATCGGGGCGGGGCGGATGATCGAGGCCGCCGACATCTTCCAGACCGCCTCGGAAGTCCTCCTCCGCAACCCCGCCAAGCGTGCGGCCGGGGGGTAAGAACCCCCACTCCTGCGTCAGTCGGTCCCGACTCGCCACGGCCGATGGCGCCCTGTCGAAGGCGCCACACCGACGGTGCCATGCAACGCCGTAAGCCTATCCGGCCGCCATCAGTTGACGAAGTCTTTG
>CAZADC010000424.1:0-2558 GCA_964483755.1 uncultured Planctomycetaceae bacterium
CGCCCTGTCGTCGGCGGAGGGCGTCGCGGAGGTTGCGTCCGTCGGCGGGTTCGTGCGCGAGTACCAGGTGGACGTGGACCCCGACGCCATGCGGGCCCACGACGTGACCCTCCCGCAGGTCATCGCGGCCGTCCGGGACTCGAACCTCGACGTCGGCGCCAAGACCATCGAGATGAACAACGTGGAGTACTTCCTCCGCGGCGTCGGGTTCATCGAGAACGTCGAGGACATCGCCCAGAGCGTGGTGAAGGTCAGCGACAACGTGCCGATCCGGGTCGCCGACGTGGCGGACGTGACGCTCGGGCCCGCGCTGCGGCGCGGCGCGCTGGACAAGGGCGGCGCCGAGGCCGTCGGGGGCGTCGTCGTCGCGCGCTACGGGGAGAATCCCCTCGCCGTCATCCGAAGCGTCAAGGAGCAGATCGACCGACTCGCGCCCGGGCTGCCGGTGCGCGTGGACATCGACGAGCAGAAGGTCACCCGCGACCAAGTCGTCCGCTACGCCGAGCGGAACGGGTTCGTCGCCTACGAGGCGGGCGAGCTCGATCACGATCTCTGGCTGGCGCATCTCAGCAACCTCGAGCGGGATGACTGGCCGGCGTGGGTGACCACCAGCCGCGTGACGATCGTGCCGTTCTACGACCGCACCGGGCTCATCCACGAGACGCTCGGCACGCTGGGCACGGCGCTGAACCAGGAGATACTCATCACGCTGATCGTGGTGATCCTGATGGTCATGCACCTGCGCTCGAGCTTGCTGATCGGCGGGATGCTCCCGCTGGCGGTGCTGATGTGCTTCATCGCGATGAAGCTCTTCGGCGTGGACGCCAACATCGTCGCCCTCTCGGGCATCGCCATCGCCATCGGGACGATCGTCGACATGGGCATCGTCATCTGCGAGAACATCCTGCGGCACCTGGACATCGCCGACCCGTCCGAGCCGCGCCTGCACGTGGTGCAGCGTGCGGCGGCCGAGGTCGGCAGCGCGGTCCTGACGGCCGTCGCGACCACGGTGGTGAGCTTCCTGCCCGTCTTCGCGATGATCGGCGAGGAGGGGCGCCTCTTCCGCCCGCTGGCGTTCACCAAGACCTTCGCGCTGATCGCGTCAATCCTCATCGCACTGATCGTGATTCCCCCGGCCGCCCACGTGCTGTTCTGCGGACGCGTCTCCGGGCGGAAGCTCCGCGCGGTGCTCTACGGGCTGGTGACGGCCGGCGGCGCGGCGCTGGCGGTGTACGGATTCCTCGCCGGCGGCCCGCTCGTCGCAGCGGCAGGGCTTGCGGTGGCGGGCTTCGCCGCCTACGCGCTGGCGGAGAAGCGGATCCCCGACCGCGTCGGGCGGTTCGCCCGGATCGCGGCCAACATGGTTGTCGTCGTGCTCGTCGCACTTCTGCTGACCGGCGACTGGATGCCGCTCGGCGTCGCACGGGGCTTCGTGCGGAACTTTGTCTTCGTGGCCGGGCTGATCGCCCTGTTGCTGGGCCTGTTCCGCCTGATCCAGTACGTCTACGCGCCGCTGCTGCGCTGGTGCCTGGCCCACAAGGCGATCTTTCTCGGCGTGGTGGCGGCGACGATGGTCTTCGCTCTCATGGCGTGGCTCGGGTTCGCTGCGGTCTTCGGATGGGTTCCTCCGGCCGTCGAGGCCGCCGGCGGCGACGGGGAGGCGGTCCGATCCCGCACCTTCTGGGTCGGCGGGAGCGAAGTGTTCCCCGGGCTCGGCGAGGAGTTCATGCCCACGCTGGACGAGGGGTCGTTCCTCTGGATGCCCACGACGATGACCCACGCCTCGATCGGCGAGGCGCTGGACGTGCTGGCGACCCAGGACAAGGCCTTCGAGCAGGTTCCGGAGATCGAATCGGCCGTCGGGAAGCTGGGGCGCGCCGAGTCGGCCCTCGACCCCGCGCCGATCTCCATGATCGAGACGGTCATCACCTACAGGAGCGAGTACCGCGCCGACGAATCGGGGGAATCCATTCGCTTCCGCGAGGCGGACGACGACACCGCCCGCGTCGTCACCGACGCCGTGGGACGCCGCTTCGCCGCGGACTCCACGGGGCAACCGATCCCCGACGATGACGGGCGTCCGTTCCGCCAGTGGCGCGAGCACATTCACTCGCCGGACGACATCTGGGACGAGATCGTCGCGGCCGGGGAGCTGCCCGGGACGACCTCGGCGCCGAAGCTCCAGCCCATCGCCGCGCGCCTGGTCATGCTCCAGAGCGGGATGCGCGCCCCGATGGGCATCAAGATCAAGGGCCCGGACCTCGAGAGCATCGAGCGGACGGCGCTGGAGTTCGAACGGTTGCTCCAGCAGGTGCCGTCGGTCAAGGCGGACGCCGTCATCGCCGACCGGATCGTCGGCAAGCCGTACCTGGAGATCGTGCCCGACCGGCGCGCCATCGCCCGCTACAACGTGCGGATGCGCGAGTTCCAGGACGTGGTCGAGGTGGCGATCGGCGGACGACCCGTCACCTCGACGGTGGAGGGGCGCCTGCGCTTCCCCGTCCGCGTCCGCTACCCCCGCGAGCGACGCGACAGCGAGGAGTCGCTGCGGCGCGTCC
>CAZADC010000424.1:2568-3408 GCA_964483755.1 uncultured Planctomycetaceae bacterium
GTGCCCGGCGCGAACGGCCAGCAGGTCCCGATCGAGCAGCTCGCCCGGATCCGCTACGTCCGCGGCCCGCAGGTCATCAAGAGCGAGGACACGCAGCTCATCGGCTACGTCCTGTTCGACAAGCGGGACGGGTTCGCGGAGACCGACGTGGTCGACGAGGCCCGCGACCACCTGCTGGAGACCGAGCGGTCCGGCGAGTTCGTTCGCCCCGCCGGCGTGACGTACGAGTTCGCCGGCAGCTACGAGAACCAGGTCCGCGCGGCGAAACGGCTGGCGATCATCCTTCCGCTGGCGCTGCTGGTGATCGTGCTGATCCTTTACATGCAGTTCCGTTCGCTGTCGACGACGATGCTGGTGTTCAGCGGCATCTTCGTCGCCTGGGCGGGCGGGTTCATCCTGCTGTGGCTGTACGGGCGCCCCTGGTTCATGGACTTCAGCGTCTTCGGCGTGAACATGCGGGACCTGTTCGACATCAAGACGGTGAACCTGAGCGTCGCCGTGTGGGTGGGCTTTCTGGCGCTGTTCGGCATCGCGTCGGACAACGGCGTGATCGTCTCGACCTACCTCGACCAGGTGTTCGGCGAGCGGCGTCCGGCGTCGAGGAAGGAGATCCGCGAGGCGACCGTCGCGGCCGCGCAGCGCCGCGTCCGCCCGTGCCTGATGACGACGGCGACGACAATCCTCGCGCTGATTCCCGTACTGACGTCCACCGGGCGCGGCTCGGACGTCATGGTGCCGATGGCGATTCCGTCGTTCGGCGGCATGCTGCTGGTGCTGCTGACGATCTTCCTGGTCCCCGTGCTCTACTGCGGGCTGGCGGAGCTTCGCGCGCGGCGCGGC
>CAZADC010000425.1:0-3402 GCA_964483755.1 uncultured Planctomycetaceae bacterium
AATCTGACACTTCTCCCGGCGGGCCGACAGCCAGCATCCGCCCGCCATCACGACGATGATTCCCCCGGCCACCACGACCAGTATATTCCAGCCCAGCTCGAGGTACTGCTGCAGGTTGACGGTCACCACGCCCGCCAGCGCCGCGGCGGCCGCGATGCAGGTGCCGCACTTGCAGGCGATCTCCACGCCGCGCCCGGCCGGGAACAGCAGCTTCTCCAGCAGGCGGATCAGCGCGGGCAGCAGCAGGAGGGTCGCCACGCCGCTGACCAGCAGGATGGTCGCCATCAGCACGCCGACGGTCTTGTAGGGCATGAGCGGCGCCAGCAGCAGGGGCGTGAACCCGGCCGCGATGACGATGATGTTCCGGGCGATCGCCCGCGCCGGCTCGCCGAACACCTGCGGCGCGGTTTCCCGCCAGGTCCCGACGCTCTGGTACATCGTTCGCCCGCGAGCGAGGAAGTGGATGGCGAAGTCCACCGCCAGGCCGAGCGACAGCGAGCTGAGCACCGCGACGGGCATGTCGTAATCCTTGCCGACCAGCCCGATCCCGCCGTAGATCGCCGCGATGGTCACCGTAAGCGGGACCATGCTCAGCAGGCCCCACAGCGACGAGCGGAACAGCAGCGTCATCAGCAGGAACACCACCAGGAAGCTGCCCAGCAGCGCCTTGAGCATGCCGGTGACCATCTTCTCCTGCCAGACGACGTTGATCCAGGTCAGCCCGAACCAGCGATACTCGAGGCCCGCCGGGAGAGGGTTCTCCTCCACGTACGCGTTCACGGCCTGGACGACGGACCGCATGTCGCGGTTGTCGCCGCTGCGGAGCTGAACCCACACGCTCGCCGAGCGGTAGTCCGGCGTAACGAAGTGCCACAGGTCGTAAGGCCGGTGCGACTGCTGGTACTGGATCAGCGTCTCCGCCACGCCGCCGCGGGAGTCGGGAATGGTGGAGTACTTCCGCCGGGCGTCCTCATCGTCCTTGAGCTCGACGGGAATCCGCAGGTCGCGGTGGACGGTTTCGACGATGTCGGCGAGGGAGTTGCTCTTGCCGACCAGCGAGTGTCCGCGCTCGGTCGCCTGTGTGCCGGCGCCGACGGCCGGGCGGATGGTCAGCAGGTGCTCCTGCAGGTCGGCGACGTACCGCAGCACCTCGGGGTCCTTGAAGATATGCCCCTGCTGGCGCCGTGTGCTCAGGAAGCTCGCCACCTGGCGCCAGGCGCGCCGTCGCTCGCGATCGGCTTGCGTCTCCGGCGCGGCGCCGTTGTCACCGTTCAGTCCGCTCGGCAGTCCGGGGTCGCCGTCGTCGGCGTCGCCCAGCCCGCCCGGCAGGGACGGTCCGCCCCCGTCCTCGTTGTCCGCTCCGCCCAATCCGCGGGGCAGCGCCGGGGTATCTTTGTCGGCAGACTCTTGGTCGGCGGCGGGCGCTTCGTCTCCGCGGCGCTCGGATTGGACCTTCTCGTCGAGTCGCTCCCAGAACGCCGCCCGGTCGGGTGCGGCGGCGCCTCGCGTGCGGGCGAACGCCGCCAGCTCGCGGTAGGCGTCGGCGAGCGGATCGTCCGGATCGTCCAGCCCCGCGGCTTCTTCCTCCGCCGCGGCGGCGAACCACTCGGCGAGCGCGTCCGTGTCGGTCTCGGGCGGCAGGAAGGACAGGTAGGCCATGTAGGTGCCGCCGAAGTGGCGGTTGAGCACGCGGTCGGCGACGCGGATCGGATGCGACGGCGTGAACCACCGCGTCGGGTTGTCGTTGACGTTGATGCGGCTGATGCCGTATGCCGCCGCGACGAGTACGATGAGGGCGCCCGCCAGGATGAGCTTCGCCCGGCGGTAGGTCGCGCCGCCGACGTACTGCAGGAAACGCCCGAGGGCGCCGGAGGGCTTCTCGGCGGCGCCGGGTCGGTGGACGGCGCCGAAGTTCTCGAGCGAGCGGGGCGGGATGAACATCACGAACGCGGGGATGAACACCACCGTCAGCACCCAGGCGACCATGATCCCCATCGCCACGTACATGCCGAATACCTGCACCGGCGGGATCGGCGTCAGCGCCAGGGAGGCGAACCCGGCGGCCGAGGTGAGCGACGTGTACAGCATCGGCGCGAACAGGGAGTCCATGACCTTGCGGATGGTGTCCTTGCGCGATCGGGTCTCCTGGTAGCGCTCGAAGAACTCGCTGATGATGTGGATCGAGTCCAGCACGGCGATGGGCATGATGAAGATCGGGATCATGCTGGACATGATGTGAACGGGGAAGCCCGAGATGACCAGCGCGCCCATCGTCACGATCACCGACACCAGCGCCACGATCATGGGCGAGACGATCAGCACCAGCTTGCGGAAGAACACCAGCATCAGCACGAAGATGACGATCATCGCCGCCGGCGCGGAGATCGCCATCTGCATGAACATCTCGACGCCGAATACGTCCTCCGCCACCGGCAGCCCGGTGATGTGGAACTCCTCCGGGCCGTCAAAGGTCGCGATCTTCTCCTGAAGGCGCGAGTAGATCGCGTAGCTCAGGTCCTTGCGGGTGATCGGCAGGTAGACGCCCACGGCCCGGGCATCCTCGCTGACCAGCGTGCCCTGCAGGAACGGCACGCGCATCGCCTTGCGGCGGATTTCATCGGCTTGGGCCTGGGTTTCGGGCGGCCGGCGCATCAGCCATTCGAAGGTGATCTCGCCCGGTCCGGTCGGCTCGACGGCGTCCACGACGGACGGCGCGAGCACGTCCGGCTCGATGACGCCCTCGCCCGGCTCGGCGCCGATTTCCTCCCCGTTCAGCGTGAGGGCGTACCGGGTCAGCTCGTGGATCTTCCCCAGCGAGTCCGGGTTGAAGACGCCGGCGGGGTGCGCCTCGTTCACCACGCCGACGACGATCAGGTCGTTGAGGTCGAACCGCTCCTTCATCCGGTCGTGGAAGAGGCGGACAGGCTCGTCGGCGGCGAGCATGTTCTCCGGGTCCGTGTCCACCTCGAGCGGGCTGAGGAAGGAGAACACGTCCGGACGGATCGAGGGCAGCGCGGCCAGCAGGGCGATCGCCACCGTGACGGCGACCATAACGCCCGTGACGGCGCGGTAGCGCCTGACGGCGAAATCGGCTGTGCGGGTTCCCATGCTCATGTGCTTGTCCCGGTAAAGGTTAGGCGCGCCGCCCAGCGGGCGTCGGCGGTCCGCGCCGTATCGGCGATGCTGTGGAGGATCCGCTCCTTGTGCGGGGCGACGCCGTGTCCCATGACGCGCGCGATGGTACCGCCGAACACTCCGCCCTTCAATCCGGTGTGCACGCGGGATGTTCCTCAAGCGCGGCGCTTCGGGTCGGACCGTGCAAGGGCTGCCCCTTACGGCACGGGCGCCCGCACGGGGCAGGGCTCACGCTACGCGTCCGCGCGGGCAGGCGGCGCGGCGTTG
>CAZADC010000426.1:0-3396 GCA_964483755.1 uncultured Planctomycetaceae bacterium
GGATTCAACAACGTCGGCATCGACCTGATCTACGGCGTGCCGGGCTCCTCGCTGGACACGTGGCGGCGCAGCGTCGCGAAGGCGCTGGAGCTCGGCGTCGATCACCTGAGCTGCTACGCGCTGAGCTTCGAGGCGGGCACGCCGCTCGCCGGCGACCTGGCGAGCGGGCGGGTTGCCGCCGCCGGCGACCACCTCCAGCGACGCTGCTATGAGCACGTGGTCGAGGCGGCCGGGGTGGCGGGGTTCGAGCACTACGAGATATCCAACTTTGCCCGTCCCGGGCGCCGCTGCCGACACAACCTGGTCTACTGGAGGAACGAGGCGTATGTCGGCGTCGGCCCGGCCGCGGCGAGCTATGCGGACGGCGAGCGGCGCACGAATGCCCCGGACCTGGAGGCGTATGTGGAAGCCCTGGAAAGGGGGAGCGTTCCGCCGGCGAGCTCGGAACGGCTGGACGGACGCGCCGCGATGGGCGAGGCGCTGATGCTCGCCCTTCGCCTGATCGACGGCGTGGACCGGGCGGCCTTCGCGCGCCGCTACGGGGCCGACCCGGCCGACGCGTTCGCCCGGACGGTCGTCCGCTACGCCGATCAGGGCGCGCTGATCGTCACCGACGAGCGAATACGACTTGCCCCGGAGGCGTTGTTCGTGTCCGATACAGTACTCGCCGACCTGCTGTCGGAGACCTGACGCC
The DNA here is from genome assembly GCA_964483755.1 of uncultured Planctomycetaceae bacterium. Classification (GTDB taxonomy): domain Bacteria; phylum Planctomycetota; class Phycisphaerae; order SM23-33; family SM23-33; genus CAZADC01. The sequence continues at coordinate 695 of CAZADC010000426.1, forward strand.
CCGGCGGCGCATGACAGGTGGACTCCTCGATCCGGTCCGTACGAAGGGAAACGACATGAACGCGCGACGCCTGACCATTCTCGCTTTGCTGCTCGCTTCCGCCGTCTCCGCCGCCGGCGCTGCCGAAAACGGGCGCCCGCCGAAGAAGATCTACGCCCACCACATGGCCTGCTACCCGGTCGGCGCCATGGCGACGGCGCATCACCGCATGAAGGACGCCCACAAGGTCCGCCACGACGGCGACCGGCAGCACGACGCCTACGGCGACCGCTGGCGCAACTGGCCGCTCGTGCCGGACGGCACGAAGATGAGCGTCGAGGATTCGGCGGACCTCGAGTTGCGCCGCGTCATGCGGGCCGGGCTCGACGGGCTGGCGATCGACGCCTGGGCCGGTGGAAACAACGCGAAGAAGGTCTTCTCCGCCCTCGTCGCCAAGGCGGAGGAGAAGGACTACCCCGTCGAGATCACCATCTGCCTCGACGCGGGCATCCAGGGCAACGCCGGGCTGACCGACTCGATCCGCTGGGTGCTCGAGAACCACGGCGATTCGCCCAAGCTCGCCCGCCGCGAGGGCAAGCCGCTGATCTTCGGGTACCTCTCGGTGTTCCCGGGCTTCCGCCACGGCGCCAGCGTGCTCCAGCAGCGCGAGGGCAACGAGGACAAGGATCCCAAGGAGCTTCGCGTCGACCCCTGGCTGCGGACCACGCCGGAGGGTTGGGCAATCCTCGCCGAGGCGCAGAAGAACATGGAGCAGGCCGTCGGGCAGGAGCTTTACTGGCACTACGGGATGGGCGCGTTCTTCCACCAGGTGCCGGGGCGGCATCACGACCGCGACAAGCTCGTCCAGGCGGCTGGGTTCATGGCCAAGCACTTCGACGCGATCGGTGAATTCCTCGGGCGCGGCGAGCTGTACGACCGCATGGCGAAGGCGGTCAAGGCCAACGGCGCCGAGTGGTCCCAGCCGCTCTATTACCAGTACGAAAACATCGGCTGGGGCGGCAACCGCATCGGCAAGGGCGCCGAGATTCTCCGCGACTGCTGGGCGGGCGCCCGCCGCAACGATTCGACGCTCATCCAGTTCATCACGTGGAGCGATTACACGGAGAACACGCACCTCGCCCCCGCCTACGACACGCGGTACACGATCATGGACCTCAACCGCCACTTCATCGAGTGGTGGAAGACCGGCAAGGAGCCGACGAGCGATCACGACAGGATCTACCTGGTCTACCGCAAGTACCCCGAGGGCGCGACGTTCTACCCCTTCCAGGCGAAGCGCCGCGACGCCGGCGGCGTCATCGAGGTGATGACCATCCTGCCCGAGCCGGCGACGCTGCGTCTGGTCGGACGTGACGCCGAGTGGCAGGCCCCGGCCGGGATGTCGTGGAAGCACTTCCCGCTGACGCCGGGACCGGTGATCGCCGAGCTCGTCCGCGACGGTGAGGTGCAGACGCGCCTCGAATCGCCCGAGCCGGTCACCGACCGCCCCTTCCGCGAGCAGAACGGGATGGTGTGCTTCTCGACCGAGTTCGAGCGGCACTGGAAGGCGGACTTCGGCGACGAGCCGCCGCTCATCCGCGGGGAGTACGCCGACGTCGACGACGACGGGCTGCCCAACTGGTTCGAGATGTACTGGTTCGGGAAGTTCCTGGACTACGACACGGCCGGCGTCGCGGACCCGGACGCCGATCCCGACGGCGACGGGCGGACCAACCTCGAGGAGTACCGCCAGCGGACCGATCCGACGACGAAGGATCAGCCGGCGGAGGAAGGGCCGGTCGAGTCGGGATAGTCGCCTATAATGACGATCCGACGCGCGGATTCGCCGCACACCGCAGAGCGACAGGGAGAAGACACCATGGCAGCCAAGAAGGTCATTCCGTGCCTGGACGTCAAGGACGGCAAGCTCGTCAAGGGCGTGCACTTCGTCGACCTGAAGGAGCTGGGCGACCCGGCCGAGGCGGCCGCCGCCTACAGCGAGGCCGGCGCCGACGAGGTGGTGTTCCTGGACATCGCCGCCACACTCGAGAACCGCAAGACGATGCTCGATGCGGTCAAGCGGACCGTCGAGGCGGCGAGCGTTCCCGTGACCGTCGGCGGCGGGATCCGGACCGTCCACGACATCGACAAGGTGCTGGGAGTCGGGGCGACGAAGGTGTCGATCAACACGGCCGCCTTCCGCGACCCGGACATGCTCATCGAGGCGGCCGGGCGGTTCGGATGCGAGGCGATCGTCGTAGCCGTTGACACCCGCGCCAACGAGGACATGCCCAGCGGGCACGAGGTGATGCTCGCCGGCGGCACGCAGGCGACCGGGCAGGACGCGGCCAAGTGGGCTCGCGACGCCGAGAGCTACGGCGCCGGGGCGATCCTCCCGACCAGCATGGACGCCGACGGCACGCAGGACGGATACGACATTCCGATGACCCGCGCGATCGCCGACGCCACCAGCGTGCCCGTCATCGCCTCCGGCGGCGCGGGCGAGCTCGAGCACCTCAGCGAGGCGATCCTCGAGGGACACGCCGACGCGGTGCTCGTCGCCTCGATCGCCCACTACGGCAAGTTCACCATCCGCCAGATGAAGGAGCATCTCGCCTCGAAGGACATTGAGGTCCACCTGTAGGCGCTGTGGCGCCGCGCTTTCGCGCGCGGGCGGGACGCCGACATTTCGCCGACGCGTGGGAAGCCCGTCTCGCCGGTGC
>CAZADC010000427.1:0-3384 GCA_964483755.1 uncultured Planctomycetaceae bacterium
AGCGCGGCGGCCTTGGCGGGCCGCCGCGTTCTTGCGCGCCGCACGGGCCGTCCGCGAGCGCAGCGAGGTGCCTGTGCCCGCTTTACCCGGGCGACCGCACGAATCATGCAGCGCAATCCCATCTGCGCGCACAGTGACAAGCGGATATAATGCAGGTCGGATGGTCCGGGTTCAGGAGGCAAGACCGTTTCGGCAGCAGTGCCGAAACACCTTGAGGGTCCGGAGCACGAAGGCATCCTGACTCGCTCTGTCGGAGAGGATGGAGGGCAAATGCGATTCGCCACCAAGGCAATACCGTGCGTCGCAGTCGCTGTCCTGATCGTCATCGCGCCGGCTGCGTCTGCGATGGACACTGCAAACCCGTATGTCCACGCGGGCTTTCTCTGGGATAAGGGGTACGACGGCACGGGCGTGGAAATCGGTGTGCTGGACGCATATCTGGCGGACTCATCCCACCCGGCGATCAGCGGAAACTACCTCGGCAGCATCAAGTTCGCGCTGGGCGCGTCGTCGCTGGGGTCTCACGCCACGCAGGTTGTCGGCGCGGCCGTCGGCGCGGACGCCACCTATCCCGGAATCGCTCCCGGCGCGGGCTGGTGGACCGGGCAGACAGCCCGCGCGCCTCAACAGACCAGCGACCAGCGGACCCAGACGATCGCGGCGGAAACCTTCGGCCAAGGGCTTGACGAGCTGGCGGGCAACCCGGTGGAGGTCATTACGCTGAGCATCGGCTTCGACGGCGACACCAACGCCGCCGACCAGTGGAGCCTGGCGCTGGATCACGTGGTGGGCACGAACGGCCGTACCGTGACGGTGGCCGCGGGCAACTCCGGACCGGCGTCGGGGACGCTGGACGGCTACCCCAGCGCGGCATACAACGCCATCATCGTCGGCGCAACCGGGCAGACATACGGCACACCGGACTATTCTCAAGTGGCGTCCTATTCCAGCCGCGGTCCGAGCGACGACGGCCGGGTGAAGCCGGATATGGTCGCGCCGGGGTCACAGCTCTATCTGCCGGACGTCAACGGCGGCTGGGAGAGCGTCAACGGCACCAGCTTCGCCACCCCGATCGTCGCAGGTGGCGCGGCGCTGCTGACGGACATGGGCATCGACCGTGGACTGTCCACCGATCCCAGAGTGATCAAGAGTGTGCTGCTCAACTCGGCTGACAAGCTCGCGGGGTGGTCGCACACCCCCAGTCAGCCGCTCGACCTGAATCAAGGCGCCGGGGAGATGAACCTGAGCAAGGCGTTCGGGCAGTATCTTCTCGGCGAGCAGGATGCCGGTACGGTTCGCAGTGTCGGCTGGGACATGGGAGCCGCCAATGCGGTCGCCGAGCAGCTCTATCACATCGATACGAGCGTCCCGGCGAACACGCCGTTCAGCGCAACGCTGGTCTGGAACCGCAACGTGACTTCCAGCAGTGAGGACATCGAGAGCGCGGTCTACTCGGCCGAGCCGCTTCGGAATCTGGACCTGGTCCTCTATGACGCCGACGATCTGTCCACTCCGATCGCGTCATCCGTCAGCACCTTGGACAACGTGGAGCACCTCTACCTGACCGCGGCGGAACGCACGCATTACGTCCTCGGAGTGAGGATGACAGGGGGGACACCGGCCGATTTGGAGGACTACGCACTCGCGTGGCATACGCTCCACGACGAGGACGCCATACTGCGGACGGGCGACGCCGACCTCGACGGTGACGTCGACTACGGCGAGAACCCCATCACCCAGCCGGGCAGCGACGGCGTCTCCGACCTCAACCGGCTGATCGCCAACGCCGGCACGACCTCCGGCGCCGAGTGGACCGACGGCGACTTTGACAGCGACGGCGACGTGGACTACGGCGAGAACCCCATCACCCAGCCGGGCAGCGACGGCGTCTCCGACCTGAACCTGCTGATCGCCAACGTCAGCTCCAGCCCCGCCGTGGGCGCCGACCAGGCATCCGGCGTGGCCCAGATGGTCTACAACGAGGTCACCGGCGAGGTGCTGCTGGACCACGGCGGCGGCATCGCCAACATGACGATCTACACGATCGCCGGCGGCATCGACCCCAACGACGTCGATCCGTTCTTTTCGACGGACCCCACCGACGCGCAGAACAACCAGCTGGTGTTCTTCGACGCCAACGGTCTGGCGACCGGCGAGGACAGCATTGGTGCGTGCCTGCTTCCTGGCCTCGATCCGGGCAGCGAGGTGCTGCTCTACTACCAGGCGACCGGCGGCAGCGTGACCCCGGGCGTCATCACGGTGGTCCCCGAGCCGGCGACGACGGTTCTGCTGGGTCTCGGCGGTGCCGCGGCGCTGATCCGCCGGAAGAAGTAAGACGCAACGGCACGGGTCTGGCGACCCGTGGCGCCCCGCCGTTCCGCGCGCAAATCAACCAGCGATTTGGGCGCCCTACGGCGCGGCACTGTGACGGGGTCATTGTGGCCGGGTCGTCCAGCATGTCGTTCATTGCGGGCTCCTTGCGGAAGCGCCAACAACGGCCTTCGCCTGGCGACCGGCACGCTGTCTGGCTAGATCAAAATGGTGGGGCAGTAATCAATTACCCGGCGCGGGTTCGAAATGGCGGCAGGTTCCGAAAGCAGACCTTCAGCTGGAAAACTTCCGTACAGGTCTTGGCGGTCCGAATACCTCAGTATGGTATGTAGGTATCTGACGTATAGCAGATGGATACTATGTGGACTGCACAACTGCACAAAGGACTCGTGGAACTTCCCCGAGAAGAACCACGACGGCGAGATACTGGACTTCCACAGCCTACGGCATATCTGCGGCGCTTGGCTGGCGATGCGAGGCGCACACCCGAAGGCCGTCCAAGCCGTCATGCGACACCCGACCATCACCCTGACAATGGACACCTACGGGCACCTGTTTCCGGGGCAGGAAGCCGATACGGTGGCGCGGCTGCCCAAGATGCTTGACGATGGTCCGCGAGCCCTGCGAGCGACAGGTGCAGCGGATCATCGAGCAGAAGGCGCGCAGCGCCACGCGCAACAGTCCGAGCACGGGTCTATTCGGGCGTGTGCGAAGGATGTCGAAGGTCAGGCGAAGGTCGCCGGCGGCGCGGACGGCCGTAACCCCCTGTCAGGCAACGAAAAACGCAACGCTCCGCGATCCGATGCGAAGCGTTGCGATCCTGCGCCGCCAGGGATTCGAACCCCGGACCCGCTGATTAAGAGTCAGCTGCTCTGCCAACTGAGCTAGCGGCGCGGTTCCTCGCCAGACGGCGAGATTCGGCAGTGTAGGAGGCGCGTGACGACCGGTCAAGCCAAAATGGCGCCACAGCTAGAATGGCGGCGCATCCCGTCTGAGTAAGGTAGATTGGGGCGGGATTGCCGATAGGTCTTGTGGGACAGGTGAATCGCGAGT
>CAZADC010000428.1:0-3382 GCA_964483755.1 uncultured Planctomycetaceae bacterium
CAAGAGAGCAGCTCCTGGCCGACGGGCCTGCTGATATCGAATTCCTGACGCTCCAGGAAGGCGATGATGAGCTCCGCTATGGCGTTCGTCTTCTCAAGCCCCATCACGTCATCCTGGCTGGAAGCACGGGCACGGGCAAGACCATCGCATTGCGCAGCCTGATCGGGAAGATCGAGGAGCGCAATCGCGACCGTCCCGCGAGCAGAATCAATCTCATCGTCATCGACCGCAAGGCCGGCGACTACGGCGATATCCCCAAGCTCTTCGGCCCTCATTGGTCGCATCTCTCGGTCCATGGCGGCATGCGACTCGGACTGGATGCGCCCCAAGGCGTCCCCCCGAATGTGTGGGTCAATATTGCGTCGACGGTACTGGCCGCCCGCGCCGGCCTGATCAGCGCCTGGGTTCCCTTCGCCAACATCATGCGTTGGCTACTGGCTGTCATGAACCCCGTCCCTGACCAAGGTCCGCTGCTCTGGCCGGATCTTCAGCTCATCCTGGATGTATGCAATGCCTCGCCATCGACCCTTTGGGCGAGCAAGGGCGAATACGTACGGAGCCTGATTTCTCCCCTGGAGGGCGCTACCCAGGCCTCGGGCGAACTCCTGCGGACCTTTGGCGGCCTGCAGATCGAGCGAGACATCGTCCAGCAGGGCAGGAATCTGGTCATCGACATGGTCAACTTCCAGCCGCCCTGGCTGCGGCTTTTCGTGGTCGACCTCCTGGCAGCCCAGTTGATGTATGGACGAACTCATCGCCACCACCGGGTCGATCGGACCGAGTGCTGCCTGATTGTCGATGAGGCCGATCCGGATGTCTCCAAGCAGTCCGAGGCGGCCTATCCCGATGGCCTCGGCGTGCTGGGCCAGTGGCTCAAGCAGGGCAGAGAGCTTGGCCTGGCGGCGGCCTTAGGGGTGACGCACCTCGGCAACGTCAGCCGCATGGTCCTCAGCAACGTCCAGTACCACCTCATGTTCAATCTCCCCGACGACGAGGCGGTCTTGGAGGCCAAGCGGACGTTGATGCTGCCGCCTCGGGCGGAGCAGCAGTTCCCCTTCCTCAAACCCGGCGAGGCGATCTTCCGCGAAGCGCAGGGACCGTGGCCTCATGCCATGTGGGTCAAGGTCGATCCATCGCCGGCGTGCCGTTCCGTCCCCGAGCGGTTCGATTCGCATCCCTTCGTTCCCGCGAAGCGTCTCCATGAACTTTCGCACGTGCAGAATGCGCTCGACGAGCTCATCAAGACCCAGAGAAGCCGGCAGAACAGCCAGAAGAAGGGCCCGAAGCAACCCGCTCAGCCGCAGGTGAGGATTTCGAGGAATGCGCGCCGTCTGCTCGAGCTCGCCTCTGCTCATCCCTTCGTGCCCGTCGCCCGCCTGTGGGAGTACGGTATCGTTCCGGCGTATTCCGCGCAGGCCCGAGTTCGCAAAGAACTCGAAGAGGAAAAGAACTTCGCCGCCTTCGCCGAGACCCGCGCCGGCCGCCGTAACGTCCTGCTGATCCGGCTGACCGAGGCAGGCTACCGCTTCCTAAACAAACCCGTCCCGCCTGAAAAGGGTCGCGGCGGCATCGTTCACCGGCACTTCTGCGAGTGGATCCGCATGTTCGCCGTCCGCCGAGGCTGGAAAGCAGCCCTGGAGTGGGTCGTCCCAGGCGCCAATCACCCCGCCGATGTCGCCGTCCAGCGGGACGGCCGGTGGCACGTCTATGAAGCCGTCGTCGAGGCGCGGGAGAACCTGATCTCGCATCTTCAGGCCTGCTTCATCGAGTCTGACGCCGTGGCCACCGTGACCATCCTCGCCGCCCAGAAGTCCATCCTGCAGTCACTCGAGACGCAGATCGACGCCGAATCGTCCATCGCGGCCCATGCCGAACGTATCCGCTTCGAGCCCGTCGAGAACCTTCTCAAGGAGCTTTGGCCATGAAAGCCACCGCCATCCTGCTGATCGTCCTTCTCGCCTGCGGGATGATCGTCTTTATCCGTGGCGGCCGGAACTTCCACATCGCCGAGGTGCTGCCCGGCTGCGACGAGCGAGACTTCTCGCCCAGCTATTTCTTGGGCGGCATCGCCATGTTGGGCCTGCTGGCGTGGCACCTGGCGAGGCTGCGCCGCGAAGACGGCGGCGACGCCGATGACGGCGACCCCAATTCGGTCGGCGAAGACGACGAGTGGGGACCAGCCGACCACGAGGAAGAAGATGAGCAGGAGGACCTGGACAGTTGAACCGCCGTCATCGCCAGGCAATTCCCGCAGCATCGATGGAGGGTTGCGCCGTTGGCCAGCTGTCACTCTGCGTAGCCGACCCTCGTGTACCCTCAAAGACGAGATCGGAGGCAAACCATGAGACTGCCCAATCTGCCCAACAACTTCGGCAACCAGCAACGCCCCGTCATCGTTCGTCCCCCGAGACGGAGGCGAAGGCGCAGATTCCGATGGGGCCTCATCCTCGTGCCGGCAGCCCTCCTGACAGCCATGTGGCTGGCCAGCCATATCACAATCGGCTTCAGCTGGGACGATCTGCTCCACAGCTGGGGGATCAAGAACACGGATCGTTTCACCAATTTGGCAGCGCTGGCTGTCGTCATCACCGCCATCGTCGCCATCGCGCGGGTCCTGCACAAGGACAAGGAGGAGTAAGAGAGCATGTCCAATATCCACTTCACACAGGATATGGGTCCCCGGGACAACCTCGAGGATGCCGTGTCCGCCTTCGAGATGACGTTCCACGACGCGACGATGCTCAACATCCGAATCCTGATCGTCGCTGACGGTGTGGGCGGCCAGCACTACGGCGAAGTGGCCAGCGGCCTGACCGCAGACAAGGTTCGCGTGGCCCTGGCTGCGCAGCTGTCGGGCCTCCTGTCCGCCTCCCAGGGCTCGCCGCCGCCGGATGACCTCATCGAGGCGGGTGAGAACGCGCTGCGAATGGCACAGGGCGCGATCCTCCGCCGCATCGCCCAAGAACCGCGCCTCAGGGGCATGGCCACGACCGCCGTCATCGGCGTGATCGTCAACGAAGCCCTTTATGTGACCTGGATGGGCGACTCACCGGCTTACGTGTTCAGCAGAGGCGAGCTCCGCAGGCTCACTCGTGATCACAGCGAGGTGCAGGAGCTCATCGATCAAGGACTGCTCGATGCCGAGGATGCCCGCTACCACCCACGCGCTCACGTCATCAACCGTTACCTCGGCCAACAAGGTGAAATCACGCCCGAAACCGTCACCAGCATCGTACACGAGGGCGACATCGTCCTGTTGTGCAGCGACGGCTTGAGCGACGTCATCGACGATCAGCGCCTGGCCAATGCCCTGGGGGCGTGCCAGGCAGGGCTGCTTCCGACAGACGAGCTGCCCCAACGGCTTCTGACCGACGCCTTGGAC
>CAZADC010000429.1:0-3376 GCA_964483755.1 uncultured Planctomycetaceae bacterium
GAGGATCCGTCGCCACGCCGTTACTCCACCTGCTCGATCGCCTCGCGGACGGACTCCACGGTCGGCGACTCGACGGCGCGGATGAGCTCGGCCACCAGTGCGAGCTTGCGATCGACCATCGAGCCGGATGCCGCCAGCACCCGTCCATCCCTGACGTAGTAGGCGAGGAACGCCTTCCCGCCCGGATCGCCGTCGAAAAAGATGTCATCCCAGCTCTGCGCCCGCCCGGCGTGGTCGACAATCACCATGAACTGCTCGGTCCAGAAGAACGGCGTCTGGTTGTAGACGGCGTCCGCCCCGGCCATGCAGCGCCCCGCCACCTGTCCCTGCTGCTGGGCGACGCGCCAGTGCTCGATGCGCGTCGGCCGGGCGGTCCGGGGGTCCGGGAAGCAGACGATGTCGCCGGCGGCGTACGTGTCCTCGGCGAGGCGCATGTGCGCGTCGACGTTGGCGCTGCCGTCGCGGTTGAGTTCGACGCCCTTGAGCAGCCCGGTCGCCGGGCGGACACCCACGCCGACGACGGCCAGCTCGGCCTCGATGCGCTCGCTGTCGTCCAGGACGACCGCTTCGAGCTTGCCGTCACCCTCGAACCGCTCGACCTTGCGCTCCAGGCGGAACTCGTTGCCCTTCCTCTCATGGACGTCGCGGTACTTGCGACCGATCTGCTCGCCGAGCGTCCAGTCGAAGGGCATGCTCTCGGGCGCGACGATCGTCACGTGCATGCCCCGCTTGTTGAGCGACGCGGCGACCTCCATCGCGATGAAACTCGCGCCGACGACGACGGCGCGCCTGCCCTTGCGGGCTCGCTCGCGCAGCCGTTCGCAGTCGTCGAGACTGCGCAGCGTGGCGACGCCGTCGAGGTCGGCCCCGGGCGCGCCGAGCGTCCGCGGCACCCCGCCCGTGGCGACGAGGCACTTGTCGTAGCTCAGCGGGTCGCGATCCGCGAAGGAGACCGTCTTCGCCTCGACGTCCACCGACGTCACCTCGCAGCCGGTCCACAGCTCGATGCCGTGGGCGTCGTAGAAGCTATCCGGGCGAAGGTACGGCGTCTTCGCGTCGGCCGAGCCGAGATAGTACTTGCTCAGCTCGGTCCGGTCGTACGGGCGGTGGTCCTCGCGCGTGATCAGGACAATGCGTCCCTGATAGCCCTCGCGGCGGAGCGTCTCGGCCGCCTGGGAACCGGCGGCGCCGGCGCCGACGATAACGAACGTCCGCCCGTCGGCCTCGGTGTCGAGCCCGGCCATTTCAGGCACCCGGGCGGCCGGCATTTCGTCCGGAGCCTTCACGACGACGTCCTCGCCATCGACGCGGGCGTCCAGCTTCGGGAGTGAGTCGAGCGACGGCGGCTGGAGCACCTCCCCGCTGTCGGCGTCGAAGACGGCATGATGCCAGGGGCAGCGCACGCGCCCGTCGCGACAGAGCCCGTCGGCCAGCGTGGCCCCCTGGTGCGGGCAGGTTCCGATGAAGGCGCGGATTTCGTCGCCGCTGCGGATCAGGAGGATGTTGTGATCGTCTACCTCGACGTTCAGCATCCCGCCGTCCGGCACGTCGGCGAGCTTCGCGAGCTTGTGTTCGGTGCTCATGGACGTCTCCCTCTTATGTCGGTGGATCCGGGCGCACGGACCGGCGCGCCCTACGGACATCATAGGCGCGGGCGGACCGTATCGATCCTGCAGGAAGGGAACGGAACGGCGTGCTGTGAGCCTGCCGCGGACCAGATCCCCCGCACGCCCTGCCGCTGTTCGCAACCCGTTCGGCGCCCAGGTCGAACCCCGTGGTCTGCACGCCTGGCCGATGATCGCAGAGCACAGGCCGCGGTATGTCCGGTCGGTGACACCCGGAGGCTCACCCGCGTTGTCGCCTGCGGCTCACTCCGCCGGCGGGGTCACGCCGATCATCTCGGCGTAGATGCCCTCCGGCGTGTCTGAAACGTACCCGACGGCGGCGCCGAAGTGCTCCGCCACTTCGCTGAACGGCGGGAGCGTCGTGAAGTCGACGTACTCGGAGAGCTGCCCGACCACCATCTGGATCGGCGTGCCCGGCATGCCGGCCTGTTGCTCGCCCGCGGCCGCCGCCCGCAGCAGCTTCCACTGGGCGGCGTTGACCTTGCGTTCGTTCTGATAGAAGTACGCCCCGGCCTGGCTTGGCAGCTCGCGCGCGGCGTGCTGGTACATCTCGTCGGCGGTGACGAGCTCGACATCCTCTCGCCCGATGTCTCGGATGGCCTGCTCGACGGTCGGGAGCGAGCCGATCAGCAGGCGCCCGCCGGCGACGGCCAAGGCGCCGGGGTCGCCCTGCGGCACCATCGGCTCTGCGCCCGGGCCGTACTGGAACGGGGCCATCATCGGCAGCATGGAGCCCATCTGCGGCGGAATCAGGTAGATCGTCACGCCCTGAAGCTTGCGGCGCGTCTCCTTCTGCCCGCGGGCGAGAAAGGTCGAGTGAATCCGACCCAGGGCGGTGTCGAGCACCGCGGCGTCGCGGACGGGAATCGCAGCCAGCGTGGTCGTCCGCCCGGTTGACTCGTCCAGGCGCGACACGAACGTCAGCGGGCCGGTCATCTCACCAATCACGTCTTTGCGGAAGCTCACGGGCGGTTGGTCCGTGCCCTGAGAGGTCATCGCCATCATCTGCTGAATCTGCTGATCCACCGGCATGCCCGAGACGGCCTGCAGGACGGCGGCGAGCCGGTCGAACGCCTTCGGCACGTCGTAGTTCATCACCCCGAAGCCGGCCACGTCGCGCGTGACCAGGCGCGGCGGCTGGACGGGCGTCGACGGCGGCGCCAGCGCGGCGACGAGGCCCTTCTTCTCCCCGCGGACCCCCAGCAGCGCCCGCAGGCGCATCGCCTTCCGCGGACCGGGCGCAACTTCGACCGTGGCGCCGAGCCCGACCACGTTGTCGAACCCCATCGCCTCGATCTGCCGCGTCGCCTGCGCCGCCTGCTCGGCGCCGGCCTGGGCCTTCGCCTCCTCGATGAGCCGCGAGATGTTCAGGTAAAGCTGAACGTGCGGCCGCTCGGCGAGCTTCCGCATGACCCGGACGTATCCCTGGTCGTCGGCCATCGCGGGCGCGTCCGCACCGGCGAGGCGGGCGACCACGTCGGTCACCAGCTCCGCCTCGTCGCCGAGGATCACGGTCGAGCCGCGGACGGCGTAGGCCGTCCGCTTGTTGTACTGCGGCATCGGCGGCGCGCCGTCGGCCTCGGCCGGTCTGGGCGGTGTCAGCAGATGAACGTCCACGCCCCGGACGCCGGTCCGCTCGCGCTTCCAGCCGCTGTCGGCGGCCTTGGCGGCAAGCTGGTCGATCAACTCGCGTGCCTCGTCGATCTTCTCGCCCATGTCGGCCAGCATGACCGTGTGGGGTGCGGAAACCT
>CAZADC010000430.1:0-3357 GCA_964483755.1 uncultured Planctomycetaceae bacterium
AACCCCATGCCCGCCGCTGTCTGCGTGTTGGTCGCGGTACTCCTTGACGTCGGGCTGCCCCTCGCCGTCCCACGCCTCCCAGTCGTAGACCGGCACGCGGATCGTCCGGAAGCCCATCCGCATGATCAGGACTACCTGCCCGGACGGCCAGGGGAGCTCCTCCGGCGGGCTCTCGAGCTCCAGGCCTTCCCAAGCTTCGCTGAGCGCCTCGTGAACCTTCTCGCGGATCTTCGCCTCGGCGGGGACGACGAACTCCTGCATCGCCGGGTCCTTGTAGAGGCCCCAGGCGGGGGTCTCCTTGAGAGCCTCCAGCAGGCCGTCGACGCTGGGCGCGCTGAGCAGGAGGAAGGCGTCCTGCGGTGCGACGCGGGCCGCCTCCACACCCGGCGCGGGCGATGCGGCGGCGATGACGATCGCGCACAGCATGGCGGCCGCGATGCGTCGGAGGGTTCGGTGGTTCATATCATTCCCTTTCGGTTGGAATCCGTTCAGTCAGAGGACACGTCGGACGCTCGGGGGTCAGCCGATTTCGCCGGCCGGCGTGTCCTGATCGTCCTGTCGACGCGCCCCGGCCGGGTCCGCGTCGGCGTCCCCATTCCCCGGCGTCGGCGGCGCGACCTCGGGCGGGCGTCCGTCCCGCTCGCGCGGTCCGGGCTGGAGGTAGCGGTACCCCGCGTTGGGGTTGTCCTCGTCGTAGGCGAAGGCGTCGCGGTTGACGACGAACCGCTTGACCACGTCCACCGGGATGGCGAAGTTCAGCCCGCCGAAGTAGATGTAGCCCATCGACGTCACGCCGATCACCTCCCCGTGAATATTGAACAGCGGCCCGCCGGAGTTGCCGGGATTGATGTCGGTCGTCGTCTGGATATACAGGCGCCCCTCGAAGTTCCGGTTCTTCGTCGAGACGATGCCCTGGCTGACCGTCCGCGTGAGCCCGAGCGGGTTGCCGATGGCGAAGACCTGCTGCCCGGCCTCCACGTCGCTCATCTCGCCGAGGAAGACGTACTCGAGATCCTCCTCGGGCTCGGCGATCTTCAGCAGCGCCAGGTCCACGAAGGGATTGATCGCAATGATCTCGACCTTCCTGTAGTCCTGCTGCTCGAAGCCCTTGTCGGTGCGGTGAAAGACGGTGACCTTGATCCGCGTCTCGCGCGCGATCACGTGGTAGTTGGTGATCAGGTACCCGTCGGGACTGATGACGAAACCCGAGCCGAGTCCGCCGGGCGTCGAGACCATGACGACGGCCTCGCCGAAGCGCCGCGTGGCGTCCTCGATCGTCGTCCGCGGCAGGTCGGCGGTGCGGTAGAGTTGCCACTTCGCCCCGCGCTTCTCCACGACGGGCGCCGTCGCCGTCGCCGGGCGGGTCTCGGCGCCGCCCGCGGCCGTCACCTCGACCACGCGCTCGCGCGGAATCCGCAGCACCTCCGCGCCGATGTCCACGATGACGACCTCTCCGTCCTCCTTCAGCACGTCTCCGAGGACCTCGTACCCCCCCTTGAGCACAACGCGACCGGCGGCGGCGAGCGGAGCGACGAGCAGCAGACAGGTGCACGCAACGGCGAGGCGGCGGGCGGTCATGTCGGCCTCCGTGATTCGGGCGCTCGGAACCCCTGCGGACGTTTCGGCCGCATTCTAGGCGTTTGAAAACATTCCCACAAGCGTCTATCCTGCGGTGGTCGACCGACGGCGGGCAGGCACGCATCGCCGTCCGGATGCCCGAGGGCAACCCGCACACGAAAGGAGCTGCCATGCGTCCTGCACGGGGGCTGGTCCCTATGCTCGTTCTCGCTGCCGCTGTTGTCGCCGCGGTGATCGCCACGTTCGCCGTCGCACGGGATCCCGTCCCGCAACCCGTCCCGGTCGCCGCCGCGACCGGCCCCGCCGGGCAGGACCGTGAGCCGCTCAGCGATTACTACGGGTTTGCCGCGATGGAGATTCTCAAGCTCGAGCACGGGATGGGTCGCCCCCACGTGGTGGACGTCAACCGCGACGGGCGCTGCGACCTGGTCGTCGTCGACAACCGCAAGTCGCGCATCGAGCTGCTGTGCCAGAAGGCGGCCTTCGACCCGGACGCCCCGCCGTCCCCGCCGGCGCCGGGCGCCGACGAGGACGTCAACGACATCTTCGACAACGAGCGTGCGTGGCGGTTCAAGCGGTACGCCTTCCCGCTGGACGTCGCCGTCAGCAGCCTCGTGACGGCCGACCTGAACCGCGACGGGTGGACCGACCTGGCGTACTACTCCAACCGCGGTCTGTACGTGGTGCTCCAGGACCCGCCCGCCGACGCGGCGCCGCCGGCGAAGGGCGTCCGCGAGCCGGCGTGGCTTCCGCCGACGAAGATCGACCTCGACGAGGGCGTCGACAGCCCCGACGCGCTGGCGACCGGCGACCTCAACGCCGACGGCCGACCCGACCTCGCCCTGCTCGACGCCGACGGCGCGTTCGTCCTCACGCAGAAGGACGACGGGCGACTCGCCCAGCCGGTCCGGTTCCCCAGCGGCGCCCGGGTCCTGCGGAAGCTGCTCGTCGCGGACCTGGACGGCGACGGGCTCGACGACCTGGCGCTGCTGACCAACGAGACGGACTACCCGCTGCGGGTCCGCTTCCAGTCGGCCGACGGACGGCTGGGCCCGGAGTCCCGCTTCAACCTGCCCGCCCCGGCGGTGCTGGAGGCGTGCAGCCTTCGCGCCGGCGCAGGCGCCGACGTGGTCTCCGTCGCCGCCCAGAGCGGACGCGTCGAGACGCTG
The DNA here is from genome assembly GCA_964483755.1 of uncultured Planctomycetaceae bacterium. Lineage (GTDB taxonomy): Bacteria > Planctomycetota > Phycisphaerae > SM23-33 > SM23-33 > CAZADC01. Next base: position 2,748 of record CAZADC010000430.1, read on the forward strand.
CGCGTGGCGCCCGACCCGCGCGAGGCGACGTACCCCGTGTTCACCTACCCCCTGCCGGGCACCGAGGCCGCCGAGCACCGTGACACCGTCGCCGCCGACCTGGACGACGACGGGCTGCTGGACCTCGTGGTGACCGACCCGTCTCGCGCCGAGTTCCTGCTGTTCCGCGGCGACCGCCGGACCGGTCCGACCGGCCCGGAGCGCTTCCCCGGGCTGATGGAGATGCGCAAGCTCGTCGCGGCCGAGCTGGACGGTCGACCGGGCGCCGAGATCGTCGCGCTCAGCACGAAGGAGAAGATCATCGGCATCTCACGCCTCGAGAAGGGACGCCTGACCTTCCCTGACGCCGTCGAGCTGACCGGCGATCCGGTGGCGATGGACCTCGCCGACGTCAACGGCGACGGTGCGCCCGACATCGTCTACGTCGCCGAGGACAAGGACGAGGATTCCTCCGAGCGGACGTATACGCTGCGGACCGTGCTGTCCGCCCGCGGCGACGACGGCGAACCGGGGCAGGAGCTGGAGCTCACCGAGCTCAAGGACAAGCCGCGCGAGCTGCTGGCCGGGGACGTCGACCACGACGGCCGGGCCGACCTCATGATCTTCCGCC
>CAZADC010000431.1:0-3356 GCA_964483755.1 uncultured Planctomycetaceae bacterium
TCGGCGCGGACTTGGGCGACTGCCCGGACCTGCCGGCTGCGCTGGTGGACGCCGCGAGGCGCTGGGCGGCGTCGCCCGGTGAGTGTGTCTACCTATACGGCGTGCCCGGCAGCGGCAAGACCTGGCTGGCCGCGGCGATGCTGCGCCATGCCCTGGCGGAGGGCGTCATATCGCCCACGTCGGCGCGGTTTGTCGGGGAGCGCGCCTACCTGTCGGCGCTACGGGAGGGGTTCGGCGACGTGGCGGACACGTCGGCGCGGCGCGCGCCGCCTCACGATCCGCGCCGCGCGGGGCTGCTGGTCTTGGACGACCTGGGCTCGTCGCGCCCGACGCCCTGGCGAGTGGACGAGCTGGCGGCGCTGGTGGAGCTGCGCCACGCGCAGGGCCTGCCTACCGTCTACACGAGCAATCACGACCTGGACGCCCTGGCGGACGTGCTCGATGCGCGGGTGACGAGCCGGATTGCCGAGGGCGGCAACGTGTATCGGTTCGCGGCGGCGGACCTGCGCAAGCGCGCCGCGGCCGGGCGGGAGGACGTGCGATGACCAGGCAGGGACGCTCCGCAGCGGAGAAACGGCGGCGTTGGAAGACGGCGATTCACGAAGGCGGCCACGCCGTCGCCGGGGCGATTTTGAACGGCGGATGCGAGTTGACCGGCGCTGTGGTGCTGGAGGCGGGCGGCCTGGCGTTCATCGACGCGCCGGACCCGCTGGGGAGTTTCGAGCAGGCCCTTGCCGTCGCCGCCGGGCCGGCCGCCGAAGCGCTGTCGGAACGGTACGCGCCGCCCCGCTCGCGTCCCCGCCCGTCGGCCGTGGTTTCCGGCGACGCGCCGTCGCGGCAATCCTGTCACGCCGCCTTGACGGCCGATCTTCGCGCCGCGGTGACCGACGCCGTGCGGCTGGCGCGGTGGTGCTGCGAATCCTGCCCGGACGAGCCGGAGCGATGGGTGAGCCGGCGGTACTGGGTTCAGCGCGAGGCGGAAATCCTTGTGCGGCGGAACGCGGGCCGGATCGTCCGGGCCGCGGAGATTCTCTACCGAAGCGGCGTATTGATGCCGCGACAACTGAAGGAAATCATCCATGACGACTGAAGGCGAATCGAACGGGCCGACGGACGATGATCGGCGGGAGCTTCTGGCCGCGGCGGCCGGCGCGATGAAGGCGAGAGAGCGATTCAAGCGGGCCGGGGCCGCGCTGGCCCGGCACGACCGCAAGGCGCACAAGGCGGAGGAGCGCCTTGAGGACGAACGCGAGAAGCTGGCGGGGATAGTTGACGAGGCCCGGCGGAACTTCCACGACGCGGAGCGGGCCGCCCACGCCCTGCTTGCCGAGCACGAGCGCGACCCCGGCACCCTGCCGTTGGACGAACTGCCCGAGTATTGCCGCCGACTGGTGAAGCTCGGGGCGGTCGAACGCGAGTTGGGCGAATCGCAGCGACGGCGCAACGTTGCCCAGGCGGCCGTCAAGGACCTGGAGGCCGCCCTTGCGGACCTTGACGACCGGGCGCAGCATACAATCAGAGGCCGTCCCGGGCCGACGGGCGCAGCGGCGGATTCGCCCGGTTATCGACGCCACCGGAAGGACCTGGACGAGCGATTGAAAGACGCCCGGAAGGAACTGGCCGACGCGACGCGGGCGACGGACCGCGCGAAGCGCCGGGCGGAAGCGGAGCGGGGCAAGCTGTGACGCGCCCGCCGCTTGCGCGAGCGTTTAGGTACTTCGGAGCGATGCTCCGCGGGGCGGGCTACGCGAAAGATCAAACGCGGCCTTTTTGTTTGTTTACGCGCGGAAAACGCCGGATTCGCGGAAGAACGGCCTGAACGCCATGAAAAAACATCATTTCGGCCATTGTCATTTCGCCAATGAAGGGTATATGATACGAGCATGAGCAGAAAACGACTGAGTTTTATCGACCAGGTGCGACGGGCCGCCAGCGAGTGCGGCATGTCGCAAAACGCCCTGGCGCGGGCGACGGGACTGGACCCGGGCGCGGTAAACCGCTTCATTCACGGCGAGCGCGGGTTGTCCATGGAGAGCCTGGACGCCCTGGCCGACGTTCTGCGCCTGCGAATCGCGAAGGACAAGCCCAAGGTCAAGGGTAAGCGGAAGGCACGGTGACCCATGAGACTCTATCAACCGAAGTGGAAGGCCGCCGACGGCGAACGCCGGAAATCCCGCACATGGTGGCTGGACTTCACCGACGGCGACGGGCGGCGCTGGCAACTGGCGGGACTTGCCGACAAGCGGGCGACGGAGGCCCTCGCCCGCAACGTCGAGAAACTCTTGGCGCTGCGCGAAAGCGGCGACCCGCTTTCGGCGGAGGTCCTGCGATGGCTGGAGGCGGTGCCCGCCAGTTTCCGAAAGCGACTGGTCAAGGCGGGCCTGATTGACCGCGAGCGAGCGGGCGGGCTTCGCTCCGTCATGGAGCTTGACGCGGCGGGGAAGGTGATCGGCGGGCACCTGGCCGACTTCCTGGCGGACCTGGCGGCCCGGAATGTCACGCCCCCGTACATAAAACTGCAAGCCCAGCGCTGCCGCGACGTGCTGAAGCAGTCGGGTTGCCGCTGGCTTCGCGACCTGTCGGCGTCCCGCGTTCAAGCGGCGATTGCCGCCTTGGCCGCACCGTCCGAGAAACGACCCGACGGGCTGAGCAAGCAATCCCTTGGCCACTATGTCCGCGCCGTCAAGCAATTCTCGCGATGGCTTCACCGCGAGCGACGGACGGCGGAAGATGCCCTTGTCGGGCTGAGAAGCTACAACTCCGAAACCGACAAGCGGTATGAGCGGCGCGGCTTCAGCGCTGATGAAATGGCCGTGCTGCTGAGATTCACCCGGCAGGCCCCGACGCGCTGGGGCATGACCGGCCCGGCCCGCGCCGCCGCCTACGAACTGGCCTTTTCATCCGGGCTGCGGCGCAACGAGATTCGCACCTTGACGCGAGCGAGCTTCGCCCTTGACGCCGACCCGCCGACGGTGACGGTCGAAGCGGGATACTCCAAGCGCCGCCGACAGGACGTTCAACCGCTGACGGCGGAGACGGCCGCCATGCTTGCCGCTTATCTCCCCCAGGCCGACGGGACCAGGCCCTTCCCGGTGCCCCGCAAGAGCGCCGAAATGCTGCGCGAAGATATGGCCGACGCCCGCGCCGCCTGGATACGCGACAAGCGAATCTCCCCGACCCAGCGCCAAACCCGCGCCGATGACGCGGACTTCCTCTCGCCGTGCGATTCGCGGGGGCTTGTGCTGGACTTCCACAGTTTCCGGCATGGGTATGTCACAGCGATCAGCCGAGCGCCGGTGAGCCCGCGCGTGATGATGGAGCTTGCCAGGCACAGCGACCCGCGGCTGACGATGCAG
>CAZADC010000432.1:0-3352 GCA_964483755.1 uncultured Planctomycetaceae bacterium
GCGGATCGCCCAAACGGGCGAGCTCGGCGGGCAGAAGGCCGTACGCGAGGCGGTCGAACGGCTCAACGAGCGGTACGAGCGGATGGGCTGCGCGTTCCGCGTGGAGACGCTCGCCGGCGGGTACCAGATGCTGACGCTGCCCGAGTACAACGATGTGCTTCGCCGGCTGGTGCGGGCGCGGTCGGACGCCCGCCTGTCGCAGGCGGCGCTCGAGACACTGGCGATCGTCGCCTACCGCCAGCCGATCCTGCGCGCGGACATCGAGGCGATCCGCGGGGTCGCGTGCGGCGAGGTGCTCCGCGGGCTGCTCGAGAAGAACCTCGCGAAGATCGTCGGGCGGGCCGACGTGCTCGGTCGCCCGATGCTGTACGGGACGACCAAACGGTTCCTGGAGGTGTTCGGACTCAACAGCCTCGACGACCTGCCGCGCGTCGAGGAGCTGCGCGTCCCGGCCGGCCCGCCGGAAGCGGAGGAGAAGGCCCGACAGTCCGGAGACGACGACGCGGACGACGATCCCGACGAACGCGAGGACGAGCCCGCAGAACCGTCGCCCGGCAATGGGCAGGCGGGCGAAGACGAGGCTGCTGACGAGGATTCGCCGGCCGGCCGGGACAGCGGCGACGACGGGGACTTTGACGACGATCCGGAGGAAGACTGACGAGCCGGGTCATGTCCGGTGCCGAGCCCGTCAAGCCCTCCGCCGGCGAGGGAAGCTTACCCGGGGTCTCGGCCGCTCGCAGGCTCGCAGCAGGGCGTCCCGGGGTTGCCCATTCCGGGCTTCCACGCGGGCAAGAAGCAACAGCCCGGCGGGTCGGGTCTTCAGGAGGCCGTGGTCAACGGCGTCTCATCAGCGCAGGACCCTCTGCATTCCGTCGTGGGCGATGCGGGCCGACAGGCCGCGCTCGGTCGCCCGGCGGCGGACCTTCGCGCCGAGCGTCCGCTCGTCGCCTTCCACGATCCCGCTGCCGCAATGCGTGATGAGCGCTTCCGGGACGCCTTCTTTCATGCACCAGGTGAGCTGCGTACGCACGGGGGTGTGCCCGATGAGCCGGTCGCCCTGACGGCGGACCATGGACCGCTCCAGCGTGGCCCCGTCGCCGACGTAGAGCTGTACGTCCGCCAGCGCCCGCTCGCGATCGTGAATGTGCACGAGGTCCGGCGCATACCAGACGAGCGCCTCGCCGGCGCGAATCCGATAGCCGACCGCGGGGCACCGCGTCGAGTGCTCGACGGTGAACGCCCTGAAGTCGATCCCGTCGACGGTGAACTTCCGTTCCGGGCGGACGATGCGACGCCGGTCGATCGGGTAATCGGCGATGTCCTCCCACGTTTCCCGCGTCGCCCACACGTCGCACGGGGCGCCGTCGGCCAGGCCCCAGGCGTGGTCCGGATGGGCGTGGGTCAGCACGATTGCGTGCGGCCCGACGCCGTCCACGCGTCCGCGCCAGTCGGCGCCGCAGTCGACCATCACCCGCCCGCCGCGGTACTCGACCAGCAGGGCGGTGTGACGCCGGTGGCGTCGCGTCCGCGCTTCGATTTCTCCCCGCGTTCCGAGGAAGGTGAGCTTCATTCCCTGCTCCGGGTTCCATGTGATCCGGCCGTGGTGCGCTTCAGCGTTGCAGCAGCTTGTCGAGCTTCTCTCGTCGTCCCTTCAGCGAGCGGGCGTGACGCCGCATGTCCTTCCACGGGTCGTCGCGGGCGCCGAGACGGCGGTGGATGTTCGAGATCGTGTAGCTCTGCGAGCCCGTGTCGCCCAGCTCGTCCCAGTCCAGCGGGGCGGCGACGGGGGCGCCGGGCAGGGCGCGGACGGCGTACGACGCCACGGCCGTCTGGGCGTAGGCGTTTCGCAGGTAGTCCACGAAGATCCGCTCGCCCCGCTTGTCCTTGCGGTGCGCGGTGGTCAATCCGTCGTGGCGCTCGGCCAGCAGGCGCGACACGCCGCCCGCGAAGTCCCGCACGGCGTCGAAATCGCTCGACCCGTCCAGCGGGACCACCACGTGCAGCCCGCGAGAGCCCGTCGTCCGCAGCCAGGCGGGCAGATCCAGCTCGTTCAGGACGTCGCGGACCTGGCGCGCGGCGGTTCGCACGGCGCCGAAGTCGTCGCCCGGCGGGTCGAGATCGAAGATCATCCTGTCCGGGCGATCGAGGTCGTCCGCCCGCGACAGCCAGACGTGCGGCGTGATGCACGCCTGGTTCGCGAGATAGACCAGCGTCGCCGCCTCGGACAGCACGACCTGATCCTGGCGCCCGCCGGCGCCCCTCAGGTCCACCGAGACGGTCTCGATCCAGTCCGGGAAGTAGTCCGGCGCCTTCTTCTGGTAGAACCGCTCGGAATCGATCCCGTCCGGAAAGCGTTCCATGGAGATGGGCCGCCCGCGCGCGTGGTGCAGGAGCGGCTCTGCGATGCGGCGGTAGTAGTCGACCAGGTCGCCCTTCGCGATCCCGTCGTCGCCGAAGAGGACCTTGTCCTCCTTCGACGTTTCCACGGTGCGCCTTCCCACGTTGACGGCGCCCACGTCAGCCTCCCTTCCGCTCGAGCGTGACGTTTGCCGGCTTCCTGTCGCGCCGCGGCCCGAGGAAGCGCGGGTGCCGCAGGCGGTTCTCACGCATCGTCCTCGCCTTCCTCGTCGGCGACCTGGTCGATGGCCCGCCCGCTGAGGACGCTTTCGGGCTCGGTGCTGACGGGATTGCGGCGGGCGTCGGCGCGGTCGTCCCTCATCTTGATCAGCAGCCAGCGGTCGCGGCCGGATTTGTCGGGCCCGGTGCGGATCAGCGCGTACCCGCCGGAGAGCTTCTTGCCCTCCAGCCAGATCTCGACGCGCCCGTTGTCCAGCGTGTCGGGCATGGGGACTTCCTCACCGTCGTCGTCCGTCTTCAGGTTGCGATAGCTGCCGGCGTCCCAGACGATCACCGTCCCGCCGCCGTACTCGTCTTTGGGGATGACGCCCTCGAAGTCGGCATAGTCCATGGGGTGGTCCTCGGTGGGCACGGCGAGGCGCTTCTCGGACGGATCGGTGGACGGTCCCTTGGGCACCGCCCAGCTCCTAAGCACGCCGTCCACCTCGATCCGGAAGTCATAGTGCAGGCGCGAGGCGTCGTGCTTGTGGATGACGAAGATGCGGTTCTGCTGCCGCTTCGCCCCCGCGTCGGCGGGGGGCTCGGGCGTCTTGCGGAAGTCGCGCTTCGACCGATACGTTTCGAGAGAGTCGGACTTTTCCGACATGCGTCGCTCCTTCATCCCCAAGCCGCATCGTAGGCGCACGCCTGTCGGGCGGCGCACCGGCGAGACGGGCTTCCCACGCGTCGGCGAAATGTCGGCGTCCCGCCCGCTCGCTTCGCTACAGGTTCACCT
>CAZADC010000433.1:0-2151 GCA_964483755.1 uncultured Planctomycetaceae bacterium
ATAAGTCACTATAAACACTACGGTTACGTAGCGCCACCAAAAAATGTCGCGCACGGCGAAGATCGCCTCGGCCCGGTCGCGGGGGAGCACGTTCATCACGAGCGGCTGGGAGCGGTCCGGCTGGGACTGCTGCCAGGTGGCGATCCAGGCGTCCTCGGTCGCCAGGACGCTGACGTACCGGCTGCAGCCGGTCCCGTGAGGCGAGACGAAGGCGGGGAAGCAGACGTTCAGCCGTTCGATTGCACGGAGATCGTCGCGCGGCGCCACGGCCAGGCCGCCCAGCTCCTCGCAGGAATAGCCCCGCGGGCGTTTGACCGCGGCGGTGTGCTCGTCGAGGTTCCGGAGGCACTCCCCGCCGTCGTAGAACGCCAGCAGGCGCTCGGGGCCGTCGGCGAACGCCCCGACGCGCGGGACCGGCAGGAGGCAGGTGATCCGCGAGATGGCCACGTCCCACGTGAACCCGCGCGGGAAGAACGTGAAGTCCGGCGGGCCGAAGGCGTCCGCGCCGGCCGGTCGGACAGCGACGGCCGAGTTCGAGGAAGACCAGTTGAACGGGTGTGTGCAGAAGCCGAGCACCGTCTCGCCGTTTCGGTCCAGAACGTACGGATCCTTCACGTGAAGCCAGCGGGGGTCGTCGCAGTTCAGACACCGCTCGACGGTCGCTTCGGCCAGCCCCTCGACCGACCCCGCCGTCAGACGATCGATGCTCCAGACGCCGGCGCCGGGCTTGAGATGCCCTTCCAGCCCCGCAGGATAGCCGACGTTGTCCTTCTCGCTGGAGACGAGCAGTTCAACGCCGTCCGCCGTGATCCGCAAAGCCGAGCCCTCGATGCTCAAGACCGGGCGGCCGGGCGGGCTCAGGTCGGCCTTGGACCACGAGACGACTTTCTCGAACGGTCCGCTCGCGTCGTCGGCGCGGAAGATCGCAAGTTCCAGTCCGCGCTCGCCGGCCGACAGACCGGTCCGCGAGTCGCCGTGGTTGCGGTACCTTCCGACGAGGTACAGGGCGCCGTCCGCGCCGCGGACCATGTTCCCGCCGCCGAACCAGAACCCCCCGCCCGGTTTCTGCGGGGGAATGACCACCCGGGCAGCCTGCTGGTCGACCAGGGCGTCGGCGAAATCCAGCAGCGTCTTTCGTGCGTCCGCGTCGTTCATGGCGATTCTCAAACGCCGTAGATGGTTCCCTCGCGGTACTCGGTCCACGCCGGCTCGAAGGCGATCTCGCGCTTCGGGATCGGGCGGGGGGTCACGTCGCGGATCGCGAACAGATCGTCGGCTTTCGGGTCGAACGCGACACACAGGATGCTGTTCCGCAGCGCCTCGTTCTCGTCGCGGAAGCGGTAGGGCTCGCCGGTCTCGCCGTCCAGCAGGTGCGGGTGCATGGGTTCGCCGTCGGGGTCGAGGATGCAGTGCGAGCCGCGGGAGCCGGCGTCCCGCTCGAAGAGCCCGCAGATCGCCCTCAGAATGGCTGCGTGCGTCAGGCACTGCTGCACCGTCCGCACCGCCTCGGGCAGTTGCGCCGGTGAGTTCAGCTTCAGCCCGCCGTCGAGCAGGCGTCGATACTGCGCGACGGCCTCTTTCAGCGCTCCGGCGGCTCCGGTTTGCGACCGCAGATGCGCCCCGCAGCGGGTCATCCGCTCGCGGATCTCGGCCATCGCCTCGGCCGGCGTCGCGCCGTCGTCGGAGATCATCTCCTCCAGCCGGGCGAAGGCCGCCGAGAGCTGCGCCTCCAGGCCGGGCGGGGGCGTCGGATCGTCGGCGGGTCGTACGTTGGCGATGTACTCGGCCGCGCGGGCGGCGCCGACCTGTCCGGCGTTGAGCGCCGAACCGCCGGGCCGCTTCACGCCGTGCGTGCCGGCCATCTCGCCGATGACGAACGTGCCGCCCACGTTGCTCCGCCACCACTTGTCGACCGCGAATCCGCCGTTCATGTGCTGGGCGCAGACGGCGATCTCCAGCGGCTCGGTCCGCAGGTCGATGCCGTTCTCGCTGTAGATGTCGATGGCCGGCGGGTTCATGTGCTCGAGCCGCTCGATCGGCGTCGCCTGCAGCGCGCCGGTCCGCTCGAGGTAGTCCAGCGCCTCGTCGCCGAGGATGCTCACGTGGAAGTCGTCGGCCTCGTCAGGGCCGATCGGGTTCTGGAGGAAGTCC
>CAZADC010000433.1:2161-3351 GCA_964483755.1 uncultured Planctomycetaceae bacterium
CGCCCAGGGCGTCGACGTCGAACGCGTCCCAGCCGCTCGCCCCGACGGGGTTCCTCAGGAAGTCCATCCACACCCGTCGCCCGCGGACGACGGTCTCCTGGTGGACGGCCATGTCGATCAGCGACGAGTTGTGATCGGTGATCCGCTGGGCGTCGAACGGCCACTGGTAGCCCTTCAGGAAGATGTCCGTCGCCATCGTGGGCAGGTCGTTGAAGTACTCGCAGAGGAACTCCCGCTCGTCGCCGCCGTCGGCGTCGGTCGAGTAGATCCGCGGGATGACCTGCATGTAGGTGCCGGAGACGTTCCAGCGGAACCTGATGCTGGCGAGTCCGAACTGGGACTCGGTGAGGTTGTTCGCCTCCAGCCCGGCCTCCAGGGCGGCGCCGTGCAGCCCGTACTGCCCGCGGGGGTAGACGGTCGTCTTGTAGATCTCTCCCGGTCCGCCGGCGGCCAGCACCCAGTTGGACGCGACGAACACCGCCGGCGTCGGCTCATCGCCCGATTCGTCGAAGCAAAGCATGGCGACGATGCGTCGATCCTCGCCCTCGCCGTCGGTGATGAACCGCGCGACGGCGTGACGGTCGACGATCGGCACGCCCATGCGCTCGAGCTGGGCCTGGAGGCACTCGGACATGAAACGGCTGGTCTTCGGACCCGCGGATGTCGCCCGCTCGTACGGATCGTGGTCCGTCTTGTATCCGATGAACGCCCCGAACGGGTCGTGCGGGAACGGCACGCCCGCCTCCACGAGGTTGTAGAAGCCCCGCAGCGAGCAGACGCCCTCGATCAGGGCGTGGTCGCCGTGGCAGCAGCCGAACGCCGTGAGCGTCGCGGCGAAGTCCTCGGCCGTGTCGGGCACACGCGGCGAGGTGCCGAGCTTGTAGTAGGTCTGCTTGTCCGATCCGCTCATGCGGGACGCGCCGCGGCGAACGTCGCCGGTGACCACGGCGAGCCGCTCGGCCGGGTCGTCCACGCCGCGCCGCCGCAGGAACCGCACGAGCTGGACGGCGCAGTTCATCCCGGCCGCTCCGGCGCCCACGATGACGGTGTTCACGCAATGGACGGGCACGCTCCGCCCGTCGATCTCCAGTGTCCGGGTGTTCATGTGCCAAACCTCGATTCCGCCCCAACCGCGGGGTTGACCCGCTCGCTGATCCTCATAGTACGCGCAGGTGGAAGCCGCCATCGAC
>CAZADC010000434.1:0-3350 GCA_964483755.1 uncultured Planctomycetaceae bacterium
CCCCGCGCCGTAGCCGAAGTCGTAGAACACCACCTTCGTGATGTTGCCGTTGTCGTCCGGCGAGCCCAGCAGGAACGCCTCCGGGCCGAAGTCGATCCGGATGACCTGCTGGTCGCCCCAGTTGTTGACCTGCGGATCGTATGCGTCCCAGCCGCTCAGCCCGGCGATAACACCGCCGTCGGTCGACGCTTCGGCGTAGGTCGAGCGATCCATGAAGGCGTCCTCGTACTCGTACGGCAGGCCGTTGTGGTCCGTGATGCCGTCTGTGAGTATCTGCTGCGGCGTGCGCGTCGCCCAGACGGGCGTGTGGTCCGGGTCGGCGGGCAGGTTCACCGGGTCGAACTCGCGGATCTCCATCGAATCGACCAGGGCGTCGAGGTCCGTCGTGTCGTTGTGCCCGTTGGCGGTCATCCGCAGCGAATTGACGGCCGTCGAGTAGGTCTGCGTGCTCTCGTCGAACTGCGGCGGCTGCCACTGACCGGGCGCGCCGACGTTGTCCTGCCCGAGCACGTAGTCCAGATCGTTGCTTGTGGCGACCTGCGGGTTGGACCGACTGACGCCGAAGTTGTCGACGTTCAGCGTCATCTCGCCCTTGTGGACGAAGATGTCCATCTCCACGTCGCCGGCGGGCGTCTGGTCCGGGGTGAACGTGCCGTCGGGCTGCTGATAGTCGTTCGTGACCCACCCGAAGGCGAATCCGTTGCGTTCCATGTTCCGCTCGCGGACGATCGTCTCGCCGTCGGTGTTCGACGGGGCGCCCGACCAGTCGGAATTGTCAAACTGGCTGTAGCTCATGTAGAACGCGATGCTGTTCTCGGACCGCGGCAGCCAGTAGTTGTAGTTCGGGTCCGATTTGTCCGGATGGGCGGGCCCGAGCGTGTCGGTGGCGAAGTTCATCGGGTCGGAGATCTGATCGTCCCCGGGTGAGTAGAGCGCGTCGCCGTGGTTGTGCTGCGTGTGGGCCGATACGGGCGTCCACCAGTTCTTGAACGTCTCCGCGTGCGTGTCGCCGGGATCGAGGATCCCGTCGGTGTTGCTGTCGTTGAAGATGTACCAGTCGCGGACGTACCCGGTCCGGAGCGGTCTGACGCCCGGGTCGGTGATCGGCAGCGGTTCGTGCGCCACGGCCGCGAGGCCGCTTGTCCCTGTCAGCGCCAATACACTCAGCGCCGACAACGTTCCTGTGAGGATTCGTCGTAGCTTCATTTCGTGCAACCCTCCATCCTTTGACCGTGCCGCCCGCTTTCGAGGCGACGCGTCGTGCTGTTTTCGGCTGCCCGACCAGGCGTGGGCTCACACGCTCGGCGGCCGAAGCGGCCGGATCGACAGGCGTCTGTCTCCTGCAGGGACTCTCGGGCGGTTCGCCGGCTCAGGCGCCAGCCCTACGCTACCTGCAAGAGCACGTCGCGCTCTCGATCGTTAATCAATTGTACCCGCCCTTGTCGATTTCGTCAACCCGTTGCGATAATGTCAGCATCCCTTTTCATCAAGGATTTCGGCGTTCCAATCTCTTTTTCTGCAAGCATTTTCGATACAGATAGTACAGCCCGAACTCCGTGAACGATTTGGATACTTTCTCAACGACGGCGCGAGCATTCGTCGCAGCAGCCACGTCCGGAACGTATCGTGCGTGCAGTGCCGGTCTGCCGGCAGTACTCCTGCCACACCGTGACATGCGTGGCACGCCCGGTCGCCAACGGCAACGTCGTGGCAGGGGGGACGCCCACGAAGCCGAACCTGTGTGAGTTCCCGGCCGGCCGTCCTGCCCCTGCGCCTTCAGGCACGCCTCTTGCCGAGCCGATGCCGCATCCCGTTGCGCCCGGGACGTGCGGACCGGTCAATGCCGTCCGCACGGCGTCTGCACACCCGAACGTCCTGGCGCAACAAGCCGTCGGGGCGATCAGCAACCCGCCCGGCGCGGGCGACAGTACGCCTTGCCCCAAGAATCGCTCCTCACCGGCTGCAGCGCTACGCCTGCGCCGACCGGTCCCGTTGCCAGGGCGAAGCCGGACCGGCGGCGAAGGCGACAAGTCGGAATATTCCCGCCGCCAATGCGGCATCGGGTGGGACTTGTCGGCCTGAACGCGGGCGTCGGGGGCTTCGGGGGCCCGAGCGCACTGGCGGAAAGGACCTGAGCAGCGGAGTGCCTGAATGACGGGACGTCCGATAATATATGTTATGTGAGATTCAGCACTACCCGGCCGGGGCGGTCAAACGGGCGCAACTCACTTTTCAAACACGGTCTACGCCACGTCCAGGCCCGATCCGACGTTCAGAAGCCCCGTTGCGGGCCCGTTTCCGCTCCTGAGCGGCCGCCACCCGCCGCCCCGGGCTGTGTAAAACTCAAGCGTCGTCGGTATCGCTGCCGTCGTCACCGTCCTCGCGGTCTTGCCCGGAGTCCTCGGCGGCCACGGCCTGGGCGCGGCGGATCAGTTCCACCAGCGTCACGACCTTCTCCTGCCGCGGCCTTAGAGTCTCGGCGATCTGCTCCTCGGAGTAATGCGAGCTGACGAACGTCCGGACGTCGAAGAGCTCGAACCAGCAGTCGAGGATTCTGCGGCACGGCAGGTTGCGGCCCGGCCCGCGGCAGTACGAGAAATGCACGTCGTGTCCGAGCATGGGACAGCGACGGCTGCGATGATCCTGTTCGGTGATGTCGCCCATGGCATGCGCCATTGTAACGGATCGGCCGTCGCTTGCGGCGTCGATGTCCGAGGAATCATCGAATTCGGGGATTCCCGGCAGCGCGGCGCGAGCGACAATCCCGGGCCGCGGCGCCTGTGTGGTGTGCCTCATGGCGCTCGCGCCGGTCCGGTGCGACGGCGCGCAGGCCCGGTGCTCTTCTGTCGCCGGCTTCGCCTGTCGCATCGCCTGTGCGCTCCGGCGCGTGCGCGACAGCGCCTGGGGCGTGCAGATCGCCGCTTGATTTGCACGCGAAGCGGCGCGTGAGCCCGGGGGATCGCTTGTCCTCATTCCGCGTACAACCGCGACAATTCGGCTGCACGCCCTGCCGCTGCGGACGACAAGCCGGGATTGGCGAACAACGTCATACGTGAGTTCGTTCAACGCCTCGACGCCGTGGGCGGATTCTCCGGCACGGCGCGTCCATAGCCGTCTGCCACGTGCTCGGGGTTCACCGCTATCAGCGTGTAGTAGGTTTCCGCCTGCTCGGGGCTGTCACCTTCCGGAATGACGCCGATGCCGCTGCGCAGGTAGAAGGCAATGCCCGCATCGTTGCTCCAGTCGACGGTCCAGCGAACGTTCTGCGCGCCGCACGCCCACGCGTGTTCAAGAACAGCCCGGAGCAGCGCCGTGCCCACGCCACGACGGCGGAAGGGCTCGTCGACCTC
>CAZADC010000435.1:0-3346 GCA_964483755.1 uncultured Planctomycetaceae bacterium
ACCGCGTTGACGCGTTGCACGGTATCGCCCGCCTGGGGCCCGCGCTTCCAGACGTTCCGTCCGAACTGCCAGTACGCCTCGCCGGTAGCGACGTCCACATAGGGCGATGCCTCGCCGAACTGCGTCTCGGGGAAGTGGCGCATCTCGCCCGTCTGAAAGTCCACGACGCCCAGCGTCCGTCCGCACCCGGACGTGCCCGATGGCGGGAACGCGCAGTAGAACCACAGGTACCGCCCGTCGGCGCTCATGGAGTCGTTGACGAAGTAGAACCCCTGCTGGAGCGGGGCAACCCGCCGCGTCAGCACGTGGATCGTCACCCCCGAGTCGGGGTGTGTCACGGGCTCAAAGAGCGAGCGGTTGCAGAGATCGATCAAGGCTCTTCTCCTGGGGATGGGTCCTGGTCAGGCCGCGTCCCGGCGCGGACCGAAAAGTCGTCCCAGTATACCTGGGGCCGCCCGCCCCGCGCCCGGACGTAATCCACCAAGGCGGACGAAGTGTAAAGCTTCATCGGGTTCCATCCGTACAGTGGTTGCGGCCCGGCCGAACGGGGGTTGCAGGTCCAGTCATTGACAGTGAATACGTCCTTCCAGTCGCCCCCCTGGGGCCGGACGCGAAACCAGAAGCGCCCGGTGTCTGCGTCACCCATGCGGTATCCGGTCTCGCACTCCATCCAGACCCCGGTGGACACCGCGAAGTCTCGTGCGACGTGCTCCCACGTGGGCCGGTCCCACCCGCTGTACCGGGGGAGCGGGGTCGCCCCCTTCTCCGGGACGGGTTGGCCATGGATGTTGAAATGGAGCTCCTTGCGCCCTGCTCCGGGTTCGCGGCAGAGGCCCAGGGAGATGCGGAACGTATGCTCGCCCCCGGCCCAGCCCGGATCGAACCAGTACTCCTGCAAGGTCAGCCAGTTGAAGCCGACATCCCATTCGCGCAGCGCTGCCAGGTCCGGATGCAGGTACAGGCGCACCCGGCTGCACAGCGCGGTCACGTCGCGGTTCTCGTAGATGCAGGCCTGCACTCGCGCCTTCGCTCCGCCGGGATACCGCTCATTCGCCTGCATGATGCAGAAATGCAGCACGTGATTGCCGGGGCAGGTCGGGTCTTCGATGACCCTGGCGAAACGCTCCGCGATGGTCCCGCCCAGGTACTGGATGTCGAAGTACCCCAGACGCGGCCCAGCGGCTGTCGCCTGCGTCTCGCGACGGGAGGCAAGCCGGGCCGACCAGGGGTGCGATGGCGGCAGGTGCCGGTTGAAGACGGCCCAGTCGTCGGGTGGCCCGCCCGATTGCCCGACGCCGGTCAAGACCTCGTGCGCATCGGCGGGCAGACCGCGCGAGGGCGGCTCAAAGCCGGTCTGGAACAAGAGGGACCATGAGTTCATTCGATTCTTTCCATCACCTACGTCCCGGGCTGAAGGTCGCGGCCATTCGCATCGAAGCACATCTCACCGGAGCAATCGCCTTCGTAGCAGACAAGCGGGACGCTGCCGTCATGGAACACGTTTGCGATCGAAACGTTCCTCACCTCGGCATTGAAGAAGCGGAAAAGGGCCTTCGGCTCGCCTGCGACGGTGCTCCGGCCCGAACAGAAGACGTTCTCGATCCGCACGTTCTCGGCCGTGGTTCGCGCCCGCCCGGGCGTCAGGTACTGAGCGTCCACCTCGCCCTGACGCTCCGGCAGATAGATGAAGATGTTGCCCGGCGCGGTGTAGTAGTCCCCGCAGACCCATGCGCTCTGGGCGTCCTCGCTCAGAAAGATATTGCGGGCCGTGAAGTTCCGGACCGTCAGCGACGTGATGATGGCCGTCAGGGCGCGGGTGTGGACGTTCTCCACGTGGATGTTGAATATCTCCCCGTGGCGGACGCACTGCGACTGGTCGTTCTGGAAGTAGGGCCAGACGTAGTCGCCGATGCGGATGGCCATCTGGGTCTTGTTCTCCAGGCCGGGCCGGCTGACCTCCATCACGTCACGGATGTCGATGTCGTGGGTCCGGTGGCGGCTGTGGTTCAGCAGGCGGACCAGCGCGCACATGTTCGTAATGCCCCGGATGCCGTGGATCATCACGTGGTGGATGTCGGTCGAGCGGCCCTCGACCATCTGGCCCTTCTCAAAGCCGCTGAGTGCCGTCAGCGCGACCATGTCGTCGCCGACCTCGCCAGAGATGTCGCGGATGAGGATGTTATTGCAGCCGACGCGCAGGTCGATCCCGTCCTGGTTCCGCCACCGCTCGTGGCTATCCTGCCGGTGGCGGGTGAGATCAAAGTCGATCCGCTCGATCCGCCCCTTCTCGCAGAACATGAAGGCCATCGCCCACCATCGCGGATCGCGGATGTGCAGGTTCTCCACCGCGAAGCCGACGACGTTGTGCATGTAGATCGTCAGGTTCTCCATCACGTGCGGACGCCCGTCCTCGCCGGACGTGAACTCGTTGAGCCCGTTGGGCTCGCCACCGTCCAGCAGCGATCCTCCCCGCCCAACGATGCGGATGTTCCGCTGGGTCCCCGCCTCGGTGTTGCCCTCTGGCGTGCAGGCGTTGCGGTTGCGGAACATGTTGCAGATCGCCCCGTCGGCCATGCGAAGGTGGGCGTTGTCGATGACGAGCGTACAGTCGGAAGGCAGGAGCACGCTGCGGTCGATGACCCACAGGGGCTTCCCTGTCCGGGCGTTGCAGCGAGGGATCACCGCCTCAATGCCTTGCCGGGCCGCAAGGTCGACCGCCGCCTGGATCATCTCGGCGTCGGTCGAGCACGTCTGGGCAAACCCATTGGCCGAGACTTGATTGGGGAGAGCTTCCATCGTGTGTGTCTCTTTCACTCAGGCGCAGGGCTTGAGCCGGCGCCGGGCGCATCCAATGGTGTCCGCATCCAGCCGCGGGAGGTCTTGACGAAGATGGCTTCGCGGCCGGGCTCGTCGGTCCAGGCGATGTCGCCCACCTCGCCGTCGTCCGGACCCGGAGGCGAGGTGCGGGCGTCGAGGCGCAGCGGATGGACCCGCCACATGCAGCGGGGGCGGCTCGTTGAGCCCCCCGCCTCGGGAGGGGATGCGGCAGTGTTTGTGGCCGTGCACCACGCCGCGCGGGTACACGTCGCCCAGGATCGTCGCGTCGTCCAGGTTCCCTTCGTAGGCCTTGGCGAGCGTGCGCTCGGCCGTGGCGAAGTAGAAGTTGCCCAGGTACGTCCCGCTGTGGCCCTCGGGCGTGATGAACACGCCTGTGCCCGCATTGTCGGCCTGGAAGCGGCTGTAGAACGTCCGGCAGGCGACGATGCGCTGGAAGGGCTTGCAGACGTGGAACCCGGCGATGGTGGGCGAGTCGGCGTAGCACTGGACGTAGGTGTCGCCCGTCCCG
>CAZADC010000436.1:0-3331 GCA_964483755.1 uncultured Planctomycetaceae bacterium
GAGACGCCGTCGCTGCCGGGCTGGGTGAGGGGATTTTCAGCGTAGTCGACGTCGCCGTCGCCATCAGCGTCCCCGTGGCGAAGGTGCGCATACTGTGCCATGCCGGCATTCTGGATGAGGATGTTCAGATCGGAGACGGCGTCGCCGCCAGGCTGGGTGAGGGGATTTTCAGCGTAGTCGACGTCGCCGTCCATGTCGAAGTCGGCGCGGTTCACCACTCCCATGCCGCTCGTCAGCACAGCGGAGCTTTCGGTCGTGAAGCGCTGAGGCGACGTCCGCTCCGGATTGAGAATTGGTTGGAGCGGCGGATCGTATCCGGTGGCCATGACGGCATACGGAATATTGTCGCCGCGGTCGACGTGTCCAAGACCGAAGTTGTGGCCGATCTCGTGTGCAATGACGCCCGACATCGCATTGATGACCGCCTCGGACGTGGGGAACTCGATTCCGGACAACTGGTCGATATGGCAAGGGATTACCATGGATGTCCGTATGTCGTTCGCGTAGGTTGGATCGTCATATACGTCCAGATACGCCTGCCCCAGCAGATTCTCGTTGGCCTCTTCGTGATGGCCTATCGCGACATTCAGCCGTCGCTCGTCCACGTCGGTCGGTGCGGAGCCGTTGTAGATCGCGATTCGAAGAGTTGTTGCCGGGTCCCCCGTGTACACGGCGCGAAAGATGCGCTCAACCTCCCACGTGATCGCCTGGCGTGCCTCGGCCTCACTCCATCCGGCAAAACCGCCATCCAACACGGCATTGCTGTTCGGATCGGTGAAGGGAGAGGGATGAAAGGTCGTATCCTCGACCCACGGGTCGTAAGATACGATGAACGGGAACTCCGGAACCTCGGTCGGCTCGTCGTAGAATTCGAGTCCGAAGTGGTAGCTCGTCCCGACCACCGGGCCGGCGGCGAAGAGGCAGACAGCCAGAACCGCCCAAGCTGCGCGAAACAGCATCGCACGGCCCCGATCGTAACCCAGACCGCGTATCATCTCATCCTCCCTCCGGTTGACATCCGTCACCTGTCAGCGCCCTGCCCTTCCGTGTCGTCCGCCGCCAACTCCCATATTCTACCATATGGACAGCAATTACAGCGGAAGAAATGATGGAGCCCGGCGCTCCTTGTGGGAGGCGAAAGGACGGCGTCAGCCCCGCAGCTCGGCGGCGAGGGCATTCCGCAGGGCGGCGATGACCTGCTCGACCTGCTGGTCGACCTGCTCGCCGCGGAGCGTGCCCGCCTCCGACCGGTAGGTCAGCGTGATCGTAACGCTCTTGCGACCGGCGGACACGGGCTTGCCCCGGTAGGTGGTAACGTAGTCCACGCCGACGCGCATCGGCTGCTCAACGTCCTCGATCGCCTCGCGCAGCCGCCGCCACGGCACGTCCTCGTCGACGATGATCGACAGGTCCCGCTCGACGGCGGGGAACCGCGGCACCGGTTCGTAGATGCGCACTCCCCCTGCGCGCGACAGCAGCGCGTCAAAGCGAATGCTCGCCGTCGCGATCCGCCGGTCGGGTCGCAGGCCGTAACGGTCCAGCGCCTCGGCGCCCATCGAGCCGATCATCCCGACCGCCTCGCCGTCGATGCGGATCTCGCCGGCCAGCCCGTCGTCCAGCCCCCCAACGGTCGCCGGCTCGACGGTCATTGTCACGTCGCGCCCGGCGACGCCGCTGACCAGCGCTTCGACGGCGCCGCGGACGGCACGGACGTCCCGCGTCGACGCCAGGGCGATCTCGACGCGCTCGTCGGGAAACCCCGACGCTCCGCCGTGGGGGAAGACGGCCGCCAGCTCGAACAGACTCACGTCCTCGTTGCCGGCGTCCTGGTTGACCTTCATCGCCCGCAGCAACGAGGGGATCAGCGACGGCCGCAGTACGTTGTTGGTCCGCCGAACGTCCGGGTCCACCCGGACGAACTCCCGGCAGCCGAACAGCTCCGCCTCGTCGTCGTCGACGAAGCTGAAGGTGATCGCCTCGTCGAAGCCGGCCGCCGTCAGCAGTTCGCCGACGCGCCGGCGGGTCCGTTGCGGCAGGTGCTCGGGCTCGACGGCGTGCGCGACGCGGTCGAGCTCGGGAATCTCGTCGTACCCGTGGAGGCGGGCGACCTCCTCGATCAGGTCGGCCTCCCGGCGCAGGTCCGCCCGGTGCGGCGGGATGGTGCAGACGATCCGCTCGCCGTCGATCCGCGGGGACAGCCCCAGACGCCCCAGCAGGTCCGCCTGCCGCTCCGCGGGGATGTCGACGCCGAGCAAGGCGTCGCACCGCGCCGGACGCAACGATACCTCGGGCGCTTCGTATGGCTGGGCCCAGACGTCCGCGACGCCCTCGGCAAGCTCGCCGCCGGCGACGTCCAGGATGAGCCGGCACGCGCGCAGGCCGGCCTCGTCGACGGCTACGGGATCCACGCCGCGCTCGAAGCGGTAGTTGCTCTCGCTCATGAGCTGGAGCTTCCGGCTGGTGCGGCGGGTGGTCAGCGGGTCGAACCGGGCCGCCTCGATGAGCACGTTCGTCGTGCCCTCGTCGACCTCCGTGTTCAGCCCGCCCATGATGCCCGCGATGGCGACCGCCTTTTCCGCGTCGGCGATGACGCACATCTGCGTATCCAGGCGGCAGCGGGTGCCGTCGATGCTGGTGATCTCCTCGCCCTCCCGCCCGCGGCGGACGACGATGCGATGCTCGGCGAGCTTGTCGTAATCGAAGCCGTGCAGCGGCTGGGAGTACTCCATCAGAACGTAGTTCGTGACGTCGACGATGTTGTTGACGGCCCGGAGCCCGACCGCTTCGAGGCGCTCGACGAGCCACTGCGGGCTCGGGCCGACCTGCACGTTCCGCACGACGCGGGCGGTGTACCGCGGGCACAGCGACGGCTCGTCGACCTGCACGGCCGTCAGGTCTTCGACCCGCCCGGTCGTGGGAAGATCGGGGATCTCCGGGCGGCGGAACTCCGCGCCCGTGGCGGCGGCCAGTTCGCGAGCGACGCCCAGGTGTCCCAGCCAGTCGGGTCGATTGGAAGTGACCTCGAGATCGAAGACGATATCGGACTCGCTCTCGATGATCTCCTCGCAGTTGAGCCCGATGCGCGTGAACAGGTCGGCCAGCTCGCGGGCCGGCATCGCGACGTCCACGTAATCCGTCAGCCAGTTGAGCGAAATCAGCATGGTTCGTTCCGTTGGGATGCGGCGAATCGGCCGGTCGCGGGCATCCGCCCGCCGGCGCAGCAGCCCCACATCCTACCGCCGGAATGGGAACTGTCAAAGGGTTTGGGGCGCGACAGCAGAAGGCTTCCGGACATCGGTCGCCTCTGCAACGTTCCGCAGCTTGACCTGGC
>CAZADC010000437.1:0-3330 GCA_964483755.1 uncultured Planctomycetaceae bacterium
CCGACGGCGAGCATGATCGTCGACATCGGCGGCGGGACGACCGAGGTGGCGATCATGTCGCTCGCCGACATCTCCGTCTGCGAGTCGATCCGCGTCGCCGGCGACGACATGGACGAGGCGATCTCCGCCCACATGAAGCGGACCTACAACCTCATGATCGGCGAGCAGACGTCCGAGCGGATCAAGATGGAAGTCGGCTCGGCGTCGCCGATGGAGCAGGAGATGACGATGGAGGTCCGCGGACGGGACATGATCTCCGGGCTGCCCCGCAAGACGATCATCTCCTCCGAGGAGTGCCGCGAGGCGCTCAAGGAGCCGGTCGGCGCCATCATCGACTGCGTCACCCGCACGCTCGAAAAGGCCGAGCCCGAGCTCGCCGCCGACCTTGTGGACAACGGCATCGCCCTCGCGGGCGGCGGGGCGCTGCTGCGGGGGATGGACACCGTCCTGAGCAACGCCACCGGACTCGACGTCCGCATCGCCGACGACCCGCTCACCTGCGTCGCCCGCGGCACGGCCGTCTACCTCGAACACATCGAGGACTGGAAAGACACCATGGAGTCCGAGGAGGACGAGTTCTAGCGGGCATTGCGGCAACCTTGGCCGCACTCGGCGGGTGAGACAACGAACGGGGAACACGCCATGGCACGGGATCTGTTTCAGTCGTTCGGGGGCCGGTGGACAGAACGAAAGCTCCAAGTGCTCACTGAGTATCTGCGGCAGTACAATAAGGCCCTTAAGAACCAGAAGTTTGAGCGGGTCTACATCGACGCCTTTGCCGGAACGGGCTATCGCCAACAAGCACATAACCCCATGGCGAAGTTCGACGTGTTCCGAGAACTCGAAGCGCAAGACGCCCAGCGCTTTATGAAAGGTTCGACCGTACGCGCGCTTGAGGTGTCGCCGCCTTTCCATCGGTACGTCTTCATTGAGAGCGATCCCCGGAAGGTCAAGGAATTGGAGGACTTGCGCCTGCGGTATCCACGCAAAGCCGAGGCAGTTGAAATCGTGGGAGCAGACGCAAATGCGTATATTCAAGACTATTGCGATGCAATGCCGCCATATGCCCGGGCGGTCGTCTTCCTGGACCCCTTTGCCACCCAGGTAGAATGGAAAACCGTCATGGCCATCGCCAACACGAAGGCCATCGACGTGTGGATTCTCTTCCCGTTGATGGCAGTGAACCGCCTGCTTGCGAGAGATGCCGAGAAGGCCTGTCGCCCCGCACTAGACAGCATCTTCGGTACGCGCGAATGGTTTGAGGCGTTCTATCGCACAAGCGTTCAGAACGACATATTTGGCCAACCCCTGCAACGCGTGAAGAAGGCCTGCGACACGGCAAGCATAGGCGACTTCTATCGTGCGAGATTGGACGAGGCCTTTGCCGGCGTAGCGCAGCCGCCGTGTATATTCCGTAATAGCCGGAATAGCCCCCTTTTCCAGCTGTTCTTTGCTGCGGGAAATCCCAAGGGCGCTCCAATAGCTGTGAGGATAGCAGAGCACCTTCTGGAGAATCTCTAGATGAGCGCCAAATCTTCAATCGAGTGGACAGAGTCAACATGGAATCCTGTCACGGGATGCAGCAAGATAAGCCCCGGTTGTCGGAATTGCTACGCAGAGCGGATGGCCCGCCGACTTCAAGCCATGGGCCAACCGAATTACGCCAAGGGCTTCCAACTGGCGTTGCACGAACATGCACTTGACTTGCCGCTGAAGTGGCGCAAACCGCAGACGATTTTCGTCAACAGCATGAGCGACCTGTTTCATTCAAGCGTGCCAACCGACTTCATCTTCCGGACATTTGCCATTATGAACCGGGCGAATTGGCACCTGTTCCAGGTCCTCACCAAGCGATCCAAACGCCTTCGGCAGCTTGCCCGTCGCCTGCAGTGCGGCGGGAACATATGGACGGGCGTCAGCGTCGAGAATCGGGATTTCACATGGCGGATTGACGACCTCCGGCAGACGGATGCAGGCGTCAAGTTCGTTTCATTTGAGCCATTGCTTGGTCCTGTCGCCAGACTGGATCTGTCAGGCATCGATTGGGTGATCGTCGGGGGGGAGTCCGGCCCACAATCACGGCCCATGAGGGAAGAATGGGTGCTTGACATTCGCGATGCCTGCATCGCAGCAGGCGTTCCATTCTTCTTCAAGCAATGGGGCGGGACCAACAAGAAGAAGAACGGGCGCCTGCTCCAAGGCCGAGCGTACGATGCAATGCCGACCTCGCATGCGGGGCTGCAGTCCAACGGATAGCGCCCTCCGCGCCTACCCCGTCCGCCGGCGGTGCTCGGCGCCGTAGCGGACGGCCTCGTCGAGGAACGCCTCGATGTTCTCGATCGGCGTGCCGGCGACGATTCCGTTCCCGGCGGCGAGGCACATGCCGCCGTCCGTGCGGTCGAACGTGTCGATCAGGTGGCGCACCTCGCGCCGGCACTCGTCCGGGCTCGCCTCCTGCAGCGTGTGCTGGACGTCAAAGCCCACGAGGAAGGTGATCCTCCCTCCGAACCGCTGCGCCGTTTCCCGCTCGTCCATGCAGTGCCTCTGGACGGGGTGGAACACGTCGAGCCCGATTTCGATCAGGTCGTCCATCGCCTCGGTGTTGTTCCCGCACGAGTGCAGCCAGAAGTGCACCCCGGCGTCGCGGCAGGCGGCGGCGACGCGGGCGTAGTACGGCTTGAGGAACTCGCGGAAGTGTTCGGGCTTCATCATGAGCTGCCGCTGATTGCCGAGGTCGTCGCTCGTCCAGAACCCGTCGGGGTTCAGCTCGCGCCCGGCGCGGCGGATCATCCCCTCGTACAGCGTGCACAGCGCGTCGTGGAGGCGGTGAATCTCCTCGGGATGCTCGTAGTAGTCGACCATCAGGTTCTGCATGCCGCGCAGCCCCCACGGCCTCTCGAAGAACAGACCCCACCAGCCGTAGAGCAGGTAACGGTCGTCGCGGCGGGCCTGATCGGCGGCCGGGCGCAGCTCGTCGAGGACGCCCGGCTCGTCGGGGTCGGGCATCTTCTCGATGAACTCGTCAAGGTGCTTCCAGTCGGGGATCACGCCGCCGGTGTCGTGGCCCGCGCCGCCCTGGAAGTCCCAGGAAAGCTCCATCTGTCCGGGATTCAGCGGCGTGCGCATCGCCATGGCGGCGTCGGTCGGGATGCGGTCGAAGCGCGAGAGCTGCTCGCCGTACTGGTCACCCAGTCCTTCGCCCCACCACTTCGCCATCACGAGCGGAACGCGCGCCGGCCCACGGCGTTCGACGGCCTTGACGACCTGGTCACGACTCAGCGGCTCGAAGACGGACTCGCTCATCATCGCACTCCCTGCTCTGGGTTGCGT
>CAZADC010000438.1:0-3312 GCA_964483755.1 uncultured Planctomycetaceae bacterium
GGTGGCCAGGTTGAGCGTCAGCGTCCAGTTGCGCCCGGCGGCGTCAGCGAACGTCTTCATCAGGCGGCCTCCAGTCCGTCTTCGATCCACTCGCCGAAGGCCGCCAGCTTGGCCGTCACCGACACGGTGACGCCCTCCTCCAGCGGTTCGTTGCGCGAGAAGTTCGTGATCGAGAAGTCCCCCAGCGGCCCTTCGGTGCCGGTCACCGGCGCGACGCCGTCGGCGCTCTTCTCCCCGGTAAGCACCGCCAGGCGAACGGTGGCCGAGGTGAGGAAGGCCGTCTTGATCGCATCGAACCCGGTGTCGCCCGGCTTCCAGAGCATCTCGAATTCGGCGGTGCACTCCCGCAGCGTCGGCACCGTCGCCCGCCAGCCGGAGTTGGCGCGGGTGGTGACATCCGCCTCGCCGGCCTCGAGGTTCAACGTCACGTCGCGGACGTTGCTCATCTCGGTGAGGCTCGACAGGTCGGTGCCCGCCGCGCCCTGGTAGATCTTGGCGTTCATGCCCAGCAGGAACTCATCGGCCATCGCTGAATCTCCTTATCCTCGGATGCTGTCTCGCCACATGGCGGGAAGCTGCGGTCGTTCCTTCTCGAAGGCGGGGCGCATAAACGGACGCCCCCGGATGCGCGCCCTGTCGCGCCGGCCCCGGCGCTGGAGCTTGGCGGTTCCGCCGTATTCCAGAAGATGCGGCGCGTCGCCGCGTCCGTTCTGGCTCAGCCGCGCCGGCCCGATGACGACGCTGGAGGTGTCCGGCTCGTAGCCGAAGTAGATGAACCGCCGCAGCAGGCCGGTGTGCGAGCTCGGCGGCGATCCGGGCGGCGAGGGCCTCTTGCGCTTCCGGATAGAGCCCCGCGCCGTGCGGCGCACGAACGCCCCGAAGCGGCTGAGCACACGCCGGGTGGCCCGATCCGTCGCCGACGTGACGGCCGGGCGGTCGAAGAACATCTCCCTGACGGTCAGGCGGATCACAGGCCGGGCCCTCCCAGATATCCGCTGCGGGCGCCGATCCGTATCGGCCGACCCGCCCGACGCGGCGCGTCGGTCAGTTCCAGGTAGGCCGCCGCGGCGTCGAACTGCCGGCCCTTGGACATGTGCGTCGTGAGCGGCTCATTGCGATAGTCGTGACCGGCCATGACGGCCAGCTGGAAGGCCGTCGCCTGGGCGTAGTCGCCGGAGGCGATCATGTCCGGGCTCTGCCAGCTCGCTCCAGCGAGATGCTCGCACACCCCGCCGCTGCCGGCGTCGGCGGCGGCGCTGACGGCCAGCCAGACGTTCAGGGCGTCTTGAACGTTGCCTTCCGGATCGACGACGGCCGGCGGATCGAGCCGGACCGCGGCGAACTCGTCCATCTCGTCGTAGACCCAGTCGGTGTGATCGAGCCGCAGCCGGCAGACCTTACCCGCCGCCGGGAAGGCCGACGTGTCGAACTCCAGCACCTGCCGGCGCATCTCCGCCGTATCGAAGTAGCCGACGTAGGTTATGGCCGCACAGCGGCCGTCCCAGCCGATGGCGGGGGTGCACGAGCTCTGCAGCTCGTCGCGGCAGGCCGACCAGGCGTCCGACGTGGAATACTCCCCGTTGTGATAGTTGTAGAAGTGGATGCCGGAGCCGGAGGGCACGGTCTCGGGATCGAGGTTGATCTCACCCTTGGCGTCGGCGTCCACGTCCCGCAGGTCCACGGCCGCCCGGTCGGCGGCGACGGTGACGCGCCCCGCCCCGAATCGCCGGAGCCAGTCGGTGAGGAATACCCCGACGTCGGGCTCGGCCACGTTCGCGAATCGCCAGCCGGTCGCCACCGGCTTGACGCCGGCGCTGTGGCGCACGTCATACTCGGCCACGTCGGGCTTGCGGGTCGCATCGAGGATGTCGCCGAAGCGATGGGTTTCGACGACGGCGCGGCGAAGCTGACCCGCCGGGCGGACGCGCGGCGCGAAGGTGATCCACTCGCGATCGCACTCGATGCGGTAGGTGCCGAGCTTGTCGCGCCCGACCGTCAGCACGTCGGCGATCCGCCGCCAGACGCCGCCGGCGCGGCAGAAGGCCGGCCCGGCGTGCAGATGCACACGGCCGTCAGCCATTCGAGCTGTCCTGGCGTCGAGGATCTCCATCAGTCGCCGTACTCCTTGACGGTGAAGCTCACGGCCGAGCCGAAGAACCGATACCCGTCCGCGACGGCCTTGCTCACCGGCTCGGAGAGCCCGTAGGCCGGGAACTTCGCGCTAGCCGCATCCGCGTCCGTTCCATCGGTGGTGTGGCGGATGTCGTCGTCGGGACTGTCGGGGACGATCACGATCCGCCGCAGGTCCGCCCGCAGCGTCTCCTCGGGATTGCTCACCGCTGCGCGCTTGGCGTCCTGCAGGGACGTCGACGCGCCCGACAGCGTCGCCGACCAGGTGACCACGGCTGTGGTATGGGGCGCCTCGACGGTGGCGATCGCGCCGTCCGGTGTGATCAGCGCGTCGAGGGCCTGCATGAATCGTCTCAGGAGCATCGCATTACCTCATGGCTCGGTAGGTCAGCGTCAGCACGCTGGTGAAGGTCCGCTGTTCGGCCAGGTGGTCCGCCGCGTAGACCGGATCGTTGGCGATCGCCGCCGGCCGGGCATAGGGCGCCCCGTCGAGCACGCGCTGACGCAGGTAATCGCCGATCTGCTCGACCAGCTCGATCAGTGCCGCGGCTTCCACGTCCGGATCGGCGGAGAGCTTCTTCTGGACGCCGATGTCCACAGCGATCTCGCAGGAGCTGGCCGATCGCGTCGAGGCGGTGATCTCCAGGCGTTTCGGGACGACGGTCACCTTGAGGCTCGCCAGATCCGCCAGCTCGAAGTCCGGCAGCACGCGCCGCTCGGCCGTGAAGGTTTCGCTGAAGGTCTCCGGCGGCGCGGCGTTGAGCTCGGCGGCGACCGCGTCGGCGATATCGATGATCACGCTCATGGTCTATCCCGCGAGGTACACCACCATGCCCGACGCCAGCGCCGTGACCACCGCGCCGACGATCAGCCAGATCAGCCGGCCCTGACGGCGGGCGTCCTGTTCGAGCCGGTCCAGGCGGATGAGGATGCCGGGCCGGCCGTTGCCGCGGATCGCCTCATCGAGGCGATCCAGCTTGCCGTGAATGGACTCGAAGTGTTCTTTGCCAAAAAGGCACTGCTCGAATTGGCTGCACTCGCTCATACGCCGCCGACCTCCTTCGTGTGAATCCGCATCGTGATCCGGTAGGGATCCGTCCATCGCCAGCAGCCCTCGCCGCCCAGCGGCATGACCTCGTAGACGGCACCGTCCGCCTCGATCCGATCACCGGCCTCCGGCTC
>CAZADC010000439.1:0-3301 GCA_964483755.1 uncultured Planctomycetaceae bacterium
CGTGATCCGCCGCCTCGAAAAACTCCTGGCGGCGTGAAATCGGTCAGTTTGAGTTAAGAAGAGAGAACGCTCGGCCTCTTTGTGGGCAGGATAATTGAAGACTACGTGCCGCCAGTGCTTGACGGCCTGGTTGTAGTCTTGGGATCGGTTGAATGCCCACGTCCCGAGACGATATATCCCGTCTGCGGTCCAGTCGTAGCCCTCGTACCGATGGTCATAGAGTCGGTTTAGCACATGGGCTGCGTCATCGTGTCGCCCTTGGAATTCCATTGACTGCCCCAGACGCAACAGAAGATACGCCTCCAGTTCAGCGGTCGGAGAGGGGAATGATGAGCGTGTCGACAGCAGCCTCGAGTAAATGCACTCGGCGCGACTCGGATCAAATATCATGAGGGCCAAGTCCGCTAGAAGGAGCGCTGTCTTCTGCCGATCGTCCTTCAGGTCAGCTGCCAAACCATCAGGGGTCAGCGGGCTGAGACTGCCTTGCACAATGGCGGTCATACGGTCGGCAGACGTGCTGGCCCCGGCTTTCTTGCGTGCGGAGCGGTCCAAACCTCCAGCTTTCTGAAGAAGACCGACTGCCCGAGCTTTCTCATCGGCGAGGTATGATACTATCGCAGCTCGGCCATAACACGCGCACAAAGACCTGTCCATCGCTTCAGTGCTCGGGAATGGTAAAGGCAAGTACCAACTTGGTAAGGAGCTTCGACCAGGTGCTTCCGGAACTGACTCCGTCAAGGAGTCAGCCCATTCGACACCTCGGTGGGCAACCGCCCCTGCCAGATCCAGATCGAACAGCCGTTCCAAGGCAATGTCGATCTGCCGCACATACGCATCGCCCGCCAGCGGGCTCTTCGGATACCGCTCGCAGAACCGCCGGAGCATGAACGCCGCTTCCTTCCACGCGGCCTGACTTTCCGACCCGCTTGAGCCGGTCGCGTCCGCCAGCTCGGCCAGTTCGCACAGCAGCACGCCCGCGTTGTACATGGCCTGCTCGACGCGCGGGCTCTCGGGGTAGCGCTTGATCAACTCCCGCCAGTAGGGCATCGCCTCGCCCTTGGCCTTCAGCAGCGCGGCGATGCGCTCTTCTTCGGCCCTGGCTGCGGCTTCGCGCTGTCTGGCTGTCAGCGGTTCGGCCTTGCTCACCGCGGGCGGACCGGCGGCCCGCCGCGAACCTGCAGAGGAGGCGGATTCCGAAGCCCCGGCGCCTGCGGTGAGGGAAGTCGAACCGAACTTCACGGCCGCCTGGTGCTGAAGGATCGTTGCGATGCGGTAGAGCGTCTCGTCGTGCCACGACCCGGCCCGGAAAGTCCTCAACGAGAGCTGGAACTGCCCGAGCGCCTCATCCGACCTGCCGCGGGCCTGCAGCACCGCCCCGCGGCCGAAGACGGCGAACGCGAACTGGGCGAAGGTGCTGCCCTGCATGGGCGGCCGGGCCGGGCGAGCGGGCGAGCCGGATTTGCTCGGCACGGCGGGCGCGCCCAGTACGCGGTCGAAGAACGCGTCGGCCTTGTCGTTGTGTCCGGCCAGCAGGTGGATCACGCCCATCGAAAGGGCGAGGGAGACTTTGTCGGCGGGCCCGGCTTCGCCTCCGGGCTTCGCTGCGCTTCGCCCCGGCGACCCGGCTGCGCCATGGTCTCGGCTGCCGCCGACGCGACAGTCGTCGGGGATCACGTGCTGTCCCGACTTCGCCGCGGCGATCAGGGCGTCGAGGCCCTCGGCCGCTTGCCCTGAGCCTGCCGAGGGGGTCGTCTTCCTGTCGGTCAGCCGTTTCGCGGCCTCGAACGCCTCGGCCGCCTGCGCGCCCCTGCCCTCGCAGAAGCTCACCAGTCCGACGCGAAGATGCACGTCGAACGCGGCGGCCTGCCACCCTGCTTCGCCCTCC
The DNA here is from genome assembly GCA_964483755.1 of uncultured Planctomycetaceae bacterium. GTDB lineage: Bacteria > Planctomycetota > Phycisphaerae > SM23-33 > SM23-33 > CAZADC01. The sequence continues at coordinate 1,886 of CAZADC010000439.1, forward strand.
GGGCTACGCAGGGCGGTCGCCAGCGACGACTGAGCGAGCTGGGCGTACGTCCCGGCCGTCTGCAGGTCGAGCTGCTCGGCCAGGCACAGGTCGATGATCTTCACGTACGCCTGGGCCCGCCACGGACCGGCCGGGAGGGGCTCGATGAACTGCCGCCAGTGCTCGACGGCACGCTCGGCCTGCCCGAGCCCCACCAGACAGTCGCCGACGTGCAGTTCGCTTCGCGGGGCGTAGTCCGTGTCGGGGAAGTCTCGCATCACCGCCCGGTAGGCCCGGACGGCCTGTATCCACTGGCCCTGCCTGCGGAGCTTCTCGGCCGCGAGGAACTCCGCCCGGCCGGCGTTTCGTTCATTCTTCAGGCGCGCCATTGCCGCGCGAGCCGCGACCAGGTACGGTTTGGCCAGGCCCGCGTCCGGAAGCTCCATGCGAGCGAGCGTCCGCTTGTCTGTCACGAAGTCGATGACGAAACGGAGCGTCTTTTCCGCGTCGTCGAACCGTCCGGCCCGAACGTAGAGACGCGCCAGGTCGATGCCGGCCTCCGGCGCAGCCGTGTGCATCGGCCGGTCGCAGAGGATCTCCTCGAGAATCGCAATCGCCTCGTCGAGATCGGCCGCGTCATCGGCCCGGCCCGAGCCGTCCGAAGCGGTGTCCTGTGCTGAGCCCGTCGAAGCGGCCTCGATCTCCAGCGCGCGAGCGATCTTCAGCCGCGTCAGCAGCGAATTGAGCGTCGAAAGCTCCTCCAGCCGGCTCCACACCCGCCGGGCCCTGGACCGCCCCGCCCTGCCGCCGCCGGCCCACCAGCTTCGCGCCTGGACGTGAGCGGCCTCGACGGCGACGGCCCGGTACCGCGCGTCCGAGAGCTTCACCAACGCGGCCGTCGTCTTGACGGCCTCCTCGTACCGGCCGCGATAGAAGGCCGTCCACGCCTCGGCCAAGCGCGCGTAGACCTGCTCGTCGGTCCGCTGGCGGCCGTTCGCGGGCACCCCCGACCTGCCCGGTCCGCGCGGGTTCTGTCCGCGCGGATTCTCTGCGCGCGGGTTCTGGGCGAACCCGACGACCGCGCACGCAAGCAGGATCAAAGCCCCGATGCACGCGGTTCGCCCGGAAGTGAGCGCAGAGCCCTTACCCGTCGACCCGACTGGAACTGCCCCGGCGTCTTCCATCTTCGCACCCCGTGGGGCTTCCGCCCCGCATGGCGGCCGCGCCGCCGCACCCGACCCACCCTGTGTCCCGTCTGAGCGGAAACGTATGACTCCTGCAGCCGGAAATGCCGATCGCTCAGTGCCGCATCACCTGCTGTCACACACAGATATCACCCGTACTGCTGTGTGTCAACATCTTTCCATGCTTTTCTTGTCGATGTGTGCGAGCGCAAATCCTGGCATTGTCACGCGGCCTGCCTCTCGGAGATCCAGT
>CAZADC010000440.1:0-3290 GCA_964483755.1 uncultured Planctomycetaceae bacterium
GAAAGCGCAAGCTGCTCGAGAAGCAGAAGGCCGGCAAGCGCCGCATGAAGATGGTGGGCAACGTCGAGATTCCCCAGAAGGCGTTCCTCGCCGTGCTCGAGGGCGGCGAAGAGTAGTTCGGACCGCCCCTCGCCGTTCCGGCGCATAAACGTCGCCAGCCGGGGAGCAAATTGCGCAGGGGGAGACGCAACTCACCTTGGTCCGGCCGGCGACTTGTAATTCTACGAGCGGGGACGGGGAAAACCCATCACCCCGATCCCCGAGCACCTGCATTGTCGCGCAATTGATGCACGTGTCAAGCCTTAACAACACGGAATTTTCTGCTTTTTCTCCGCTTCGTCCTCCGGGCTCCACCTGGCACGCGAGAGGCCCCGGCCCGGTGCGGTGGATGTGCCGGTGGGTTATTCCGATAGCGACGGAACCGACACCTGCGGCCGCGGTTCAACGAGGGACCGCTCGTCGCGGCCCGGGGCGGGCTGGACGCCCGGCGTCGGCCGTGATAGCTAAGAAGGGCTCGCCCCGCAGGGCGGCGCAGGTCCAACCCGTCAGATCCCGTGAATGGAGCGCACCGTGATGATGTCCTCGAAGTGCTTCGGCTCGTGGCGCCGACCGGCGCTTGTGATGCTCGCCGTGCTGATGGTTCCCGCGCTTGCGCGGGCCGTGGAGACACCGACCTCGTCCGGGTCGGTCAGCGTCCTGGACGTTCCGATCATCCGCATCCCCCGGATGAAGGAGGCGCCGACGATCGACGGAGTGATGAACGAGAAGGAGTGGGAGGACTCCTCGGCCGTGTCAGGCTTCTGGTACGACTACGCCCAGAGCAAGTTCGTCTACCTCGCCCCGATGCAGACGCAGCTTCAGGTGTACGTCGGCTACGACGACGAGCGCCTGTACTTCGCCTACAGCTCGCCCGTCTGGCCGGAGGATTCGTGGCTGAAGGCCCACGCCCGGTTCCCGGACGTCATCGGGCACCCGCAGTACGGGATGCAGTGGGACGACCACATCGAGCTGGAGTTCCGTCCGATCCCGGACAACGTCGAGGGCTTCCGGAAGGGGCTGTTCCGCTGGGACGTGAACCCCATCGGCACGATGGCCGACTTCCACTGGTCCCAGGCGAAGGGCGCGAACATGCGGTGGCAGTCGAAGGCCCGCACGGCCTGCAACGTCACCGGGCAGCGCTGGACGATGGAGATCGCCATCCCGCTGGTCGAGCTCCGCGAGGGCGGGTACGCCGGAACCGGCGCCCAGGGGCGTGAGACGGTGGCGGTTCCGCCGCCGGACGGCACGACCTACCGCTGCTGGTTCACCCGCGGGATCGGCGGCAACGGGGCGTTCTTCAACGCTTACGACGCGCACATCTGGAACACGACCAAGACCAAGCTGATCTTCGACTCCAAGGCGCCGAGCTTCCAGATCAACGAGCTGGGGCCGATCATGGAGGACACGATCGACGTCCGCCTGACGGTCAAGAACCACAACGACCGCAGCGAGACGGTCCGGCTGGGCTTCTTCGTAGAGAGTGCCGAGGGCAACATTTATTCCAGCTATGAGGATGAGGAGCTCACCGACGGTCTGCTGGAGCTGGTGCCCGGCGAGGTCCGCGAGATGCGTCTGCGCAAGAAGTTCCCCGGCATCACGACCGAGGGCAACACGCTCTGGTTCGACGTCCGCGCGGCCGGCGAGCCCGCCAAGCCGATCCTCCAGACCCGCCTGGTCAACTTCCACTCGATGGAAGGCGGGCGCGTCCGCGACGGAGACAACTGGGTCACCTTCCGCTGGCGGCGCATCGAGGTCATCAAGCGTCTCCGCCCGCCTCGGAAGGAGTTCGAGTTCTGGCACACGTACTCCTACTACAAGAACCGCATGTCGGCCGTCGTGGACAAGGGCATCTACGGCGCGAGCGAGGAGGCGAAATCCGCCGTCGAGGCGAAGCTCACCGTCATGGAGGCCGGGGCGGAGGAAGCGACGATCGCCGAGGAGATCGCGGCGTTCCGCGGGAACTTCGCGACCTTCCTGTTCGACATGCCGAAGATGAACAGCGGCGACTACAAGGTCTCGCTGCTGCTGTTCGACGAGAACCGCCGGATCGTCGGCGAAGCCAACCCCGAGCCCTTCTACGTCGGGCAGTTCGAGTGGGTCAACAACGACGCCGGGACCAACGACGTCGTCTGGGAGCCCTTCACGCCCCTCGATCCCGACGAAGGCGGCTTCGACACGCTCAAGCACCGCTTCACGCTGTCCGACAGCGGCCTGCCGTCGCAGATCCGCATCAAGCCTGACGTCCGCGATGTTCCGCTGGAGCACCGCGGCGACGTGGCCAAGACCCCGGCGCCGGTGCTCGAGGAGGTCGGGCGCGGCGACCAGCTCCGCGAGGGCATGCGGTTCGAGGCGATCATCGACGGCAAGCGCGTCCCGGCCGAGGTGGTCGAGCCGGCGAAGCTCGTCCGCACGTGGAAGAGCGAGCTGGAGTACGCCTCGAAGCTGCGGGCCGGGCCGGTCGACATCGATCTCACCGTCCAGTACGACTGCGACGGAGCGATGACCGTCGACATGAACTACCACGCCGACGAGCCGGTGACGATCGACGGGCTCGAGATGCTCGCCGACTTCAACGGCATGTTCGACCTGGTCGTCTCGGCGCTCAAGGGCGGCGGCATGGCCGGCGGCGACAGCTGGGAGATGACGCTGCCTGACGGCGAGGGCGTCGTGTGGGATTCGGCCGACGTCGAGCGACCGCAGTTGTACTACTCCCACTTCATGCCCTGGCTGTTCTTCGGCTCGGCGGACCGGGCGTTCACCTGGATCTGCGACAGCGACCGCTACTGGGGCATCGACCGCGAGGGCTCGACAATGACGCTCGAGCGGGATGAGCTGGGACAGATCACCTGGCGGGTGAAGTTCGTCAACGAGCCGACCGAAATCGCCGGGGATCACCCGATCACCTGGATGCTGCTGACCCACCCGGCCAAGCCGAAGCCGAAGGACTTCCGCCGGTTGAGCTACTTCCTCCGCGGCGACCGGTGGGGCTTCGTCGGCTGGGGCCCGAAGTTCGGCACCGACGAGCAGTTCAAGGCCCAGTGGCGCTTCGCCAACCAGATTCCCAAGGATGTCCCCGACAGCGAGCGGGCGACCTACGCCGACACCCAGGCGCCGTGGAACCGCTACTACCAGCTCCGCGGCGACATTCCGGCGATCCCGGCCACCATCGAGAACGCTCTCACCGGCGACCTGTTCGGGCGCATGGGCGCGGTGGCGGCCAAGGTCAAGGCGCCCCGCATTGTCGACGGCGA
>CAZADC010000441.1:0-3278 GCA_964483755.1 uncultured Planctomycetaceae bacterium
CGAAGCCCCATTTCGGCACGAGCGCCGCCACGGCAACCGCCAGCGCCGCGGGAACCGAACTGAGCCCGTCGCTTCGGTGATGCCAGGCGTTGGCGATGACGGCCGACGACTTCACCCGCTCGCCGACGCGCACCGTCACGCGGTAGAGCGTCTCCTTCGCGACGATCGACAGCACGGCCGCCGCGAAGGCGATCCATCCCGGCGCGTGAAGCTGTGGGCGGCGAATGCTCGCCAGGGCTTCGTAGCCCATCAGGACCGCCACGCCCGCCAGCGCGCCCGCAATGACGACGGTGACGACCGTCTCGATCCGTCCGTGCCCGTGCGGATGAGACTCGTCCGGGGGCTTGGACCAGAAGCGGACGCCGATGAGGATCGTCAGGTCGGTACCGCTGTCGGCCAGCGTGTGCATTGCGTCAGCGAGCAGCACCTGCGAATGTCCGAACACGCCCGCGAGGAACTTGACGGCCGAGAGCAGGATGTTGGCGACCAGTCCGACGATCGTCACGCGGCGGACGGCACGTGCGCGCGGACCGGGCCTCAGCTCGGCAAATGCTTCCTGGTCGACGCGCTGCGCCATGGGTCATGCGTCTCCCGTCAGCCACGCTTCCCGGCGCCCGGCGTCGTCGAGCAGCTTCGGGACGTCGCGGAAGTCCACGCGAATGACGTTGACGGCCGGGTGCGGCGGTTCGGACGGGAGCCCGCTGATGACCAGCCGCCCGTTGCACTCCATGCGAACCTTCACGGGCTCGCCCGTAGCGAGCAGCGTCGCCGCCGTCGGCTCGCCGACCACGTACGGACACACTGCCTCCTCGCCCGGCCAGCGGAAGACGTGCAGGTACCCCGACGCGCCCTTTCGGGTCCATTGCCCGACGATGCCGCCGGACAGCTCGCACCGCTGCGAGCCGTAGATCGCCTCGCCGTTGACGTCCAGCCAGTCGCCCATTTCCCGCAGGAGCTGCGTCTCCTCGGGTCGGATCGTCCCGTCCGGGCGCGGGCCGACGTTCAGCAGCAGGTTGCCCTCGCCGACCGCGGCGTTGACGAGCGTCTGCAGCAGCGTCGGCAGCGTCTTGAAGTTCGGGTTGTGCCGCACGTACCCCCAGCCGCACGAGTCGCCGATCGTCATGCAGCTCTCCCATCCCCTGCCCGGCTCGGACGCCTTGACGTGCTGCTCGGGCGTGTCGAGGTCCTCCTGCGTGCCCGAGCGGTTGTTGATGAGGATGTGCGGCTGGAGCTTCCGCGCGTTCGCGTTCAGCTCGTCCGCGCGCCAGAACTCGCCGATGTCGCCCACGTCGGCCGCCCCGTGAGCGACCCAGCAGCCGTCGTACCACAGCACGTCAATCCTGCCGTAGTTGCTCATGAGCTCGGTGACCTGGTCGTGGCACTGGCCGACCATCGCCTCGGCCGAGTCGGGGTACTTGTCTGGCTCCCAGTAGCCCTTGAAGCGCCAATCCATCAGGGAGTAGTAGAGCCCGACCTTGAGCCCGGCCTTCCGACAGGCCTCGACGTACTCGGCAACCAGGTCCCGCCCGGCGGCCGTTTTCACGGAGGTGAAGTCGCTGACCTCGCTGTCGTAGAGGCAGAACCCATCGTGATGGCGGGTGGTCAGGACCATGTACTTCATCCCCGCCTCGGCCGCCAGGGCGGCCCAGGCGTCCGGGTCGTACCTGTCCGGGGCGAATCGGTCGGCGAGCTTCGCATACTCGTCGGCCCGGATTCGCTCGTTGAACATCACCCACTCGCCGCGCCCGAGCAGCGAGTAGAGGCCCCAGTGAATGAACATGCCGAACCGGGCCTCGTGGAACCACTTCATGCGCTCGGCATACGGGAGGATGTCACGGCTCATCGTTCTTCCTTGCTCTCGGGGTTGGTCGGTCCGCTCCGGCCGCCGCGGCCGGTCGGGATTCCGCCCGCGCCCTCTCGCAGGCGCGGGCGCCCACGTCGCGCAGACGCGAGTCGGTGCTGGTGATTCTCATGCCGGGCTCGCCGGGGTGATCCAGCTTCGGGTCGACCCCGTAGACGCCGCCCTTCTCGCGTGTCGGGAGCTGCGGCTTGCGATCGCCGAGGGTGTCGAACCAGGCGTTGTTACGGAAGACAAACGTGTCGGCCGCCGTGTGCGGGCCCACGTTCACAAACCGGTGCAGCCGGCCGAACACGACGAGATTGTGCTCGAACACGCCATCGCGGCACGGGCTGAAGCGGTCGACCGGCTGCTCCTGAAGAATCCGCATCACCCAGCGGTCGGGCAGATAGATCGTGTTGTGGTGGACGTGCCCGCCGTCGCTGGTGACCCAGTTGATCGGCGACGTGCTCCCGACGAACCGGTTGCCCGCCACCTCGACGCCGCGCGACTCGAAACCCTCCGGGCGCGGCCGGAAGTACTCGAGTCCGGTCGAGCCGCCGATGTTGATCGCCCGCTGCCCGGCATCCTTGAAGAAGCTGCCGCGGACGAGCACGTCGGCCGACCCCCCCTTGATCTGGATGCCGCTGTGCTGGGAGTAGCCCTCCCGCCCGAGGAAGGTGCAGTCGCTGACGACGCCGCGGTGGCAGCCCACCATGTCGATCGCCGAGCCGCCCCATCCCTCGAACCGGCAGTCGCGCACGACGAAGTCGTCCAGTCCGGAGAGCTTGAGGGCGTCGAAGTTGCCCTTCGGACCGACGCCGCGGATCGTGACCCGCTCGACGGTTACGTGGTGCGTCGGCGTGTCGTAGTCGCCGCCGTCGTCGATGTTGATCCCGTTGTGACGGCAGTCGGTGACCACCAGGTTGCGGAGCGTCACGTACCGGCAGTTCGACAGATGCATCGCCTCGCCGCCGCCGTCGATGACGGGCGGGTCGTCGGCGTCCGCTCCGCCGATGACGATCGGGGCGCCCTCCCACCCGGCCACGTCGGCGAGATTGACACGTCCGCTGTATCGGCCCGGCTCGAGCAGCACGGCCGTGCCGGGCTGTGCAGCAGCGGCCGCGCGGCGAAGCGCCGCCAGGGAATCGACGCGGACGATGTGCAGCTCACCCGGCGCCGCCATGGTCGAGGCCCCCGCGGGGGAACCACCGGCCGCTGCCCCGGACAACGAAGCCGTGGTCGCCGCCACCATGGCGATGAACAGCGTCACCAGAAGGCGCACCTCGTGGAAGGGCTCACTGGTTGGGCGGAGTTGTTGTCTCATGCCCTCTTTCTATCGCCTTGGGCCCCGGCACGCCAGCGCCGCCGTGAAGTGAACGACAGGTTAGCCTGTCCCCATGCGCTGGACAGATTCCGGGCTCGAATAAGGTGGAACCGC
>CAZADC010000442.1:0-3273 GCA_964483755.1 uncultured Planctomycetaceae bacterium
TCGACGATCTGCCGGATCGTCACGCCCATCGGCACCTCGATCAGCCCGCCGCGGGCGACCTTGCCCGCCAGCGCGAAGACCTTGGCACCCTTGGACGTCTCGGTGCCCATTGCGGCGAAGGCGTCCGCCCCGTTGCGGATCAGCCAGGGGACGAGGGCGAACGTCTCGACGTTGCTGACCAGCGTCGGGCGGCCCCAAAGCCCCTGCTGCGCCGGGTACGGCGGGCGGAGGCGCGGCATGCCCCGTCGGCCTTCGACGCTCGCCAGCAGCGCCGTCTCCTCGCCGCAGACGAACGCGCCCGCGCCCTGCATGATCCGCAGGTGCAGGGAGAAATCGCTCCCGCAGATGCCGTCGCCGAGCAGCCCGGCCGCCTCGCAACGGTCGATCGCCTCGCGGACGCGCCGGACGGCCAGCGGGTACTCCTCGCGGATGTACAGGACGCCCTCCCGGGCGCCCACGGCGCGGGCGGCGACCGCCACGCCCTCCAGCACGCGGAACGGGTAGCTCTCCAGCAGCATGCGGTCCATGAACGCGCCGGGGTCGCCCTCGTCACCGTTGCAGACGACGTACTTGACCTCGCCCGGCGCGTCGCGGACGTGCCGCCACTTGCTCGCGCTGTGGTAGCCCGCGCCGCCGCGCCCGCGCAGACCGCCGCGATCCACCTCCTCGATGATCTGCTCGGGTGACCTCTCCTCCACGCAACGGCGCAGGGCGACGAAGCCGTCGCGCGAGCGGTATTCGTCCAGGTCCACCGGGTCGAGAAAGCCGTGATGCTCTGTCGCCAGGTGCCGCTGCGGCGAGAGGAACGCCTCGACCTGCCGATCGCGGACGTCGATGCCGTAGCGCGTGACCGGCATGCGCGCCTCGTCGGTGAGCATCCGCTCCAGCCCGCGGTCGGCGCGGGCGGCGGCGCGCCGGAGCAGCCCGCGCGGGCGGAAGTGCCGCAGCAGGATGTCCCGCGCGTCGGCGGGGTCGACCTTCGCGTACAGGTGCGACTCCCCGCTGTCCTCGACGACTTCAAGCAGCGGCGTCTGGTGACACATGCCGACGCACCCGACCTGCTTGATCCGCAGCGGCAGGTGCGTCCGCCGGACGGCGTCGGCCAGGGCGTCGCGAACCGCGCCGCTGCCCCGCGCGACGCAGCAGGAGCCCAGCCCGATGCGCACCTCGCCGATCGGCTCGCCGGCGGGCGGCGCCTCGTCCGGCCCGCGCCCGCGCGACGCGGCCGCCAGGTAGTCCTCGATCGTGCGGGAGACGGTGTCGGGCGTCACGTGCCCGTAGGTGATCCCGCCGATCTGCACGGCCGGGGCGAGCGTGCAGCAGCCCAGGCAGGCGACCTTCTGCACGGTGAACCTGCCGTCGCCGTCCGTGTCGCCGTCGGCGGGGATGCCCAGCAGGCGTTTGAAGGCGTCGAACACGCGCGGCGCGCCCTTGACGTGGCAGGCGGTCCCGTGGCAGACGCGGATCACGTGCTCCCCGATCGGGCGGTGGCGGAACTGCGAGTAGAACGTCGAGACGCCGGCGATGCGGGCGGGCGTGATCTCCGTCAGCTCGCACACCCGGCGCAGAGCGGGCTCGGGCAGGTAGCCGCACCGCGCCTGGATCGCCTGCAGGATGGGGATCGTCGCATCGGCCCCCCCGCCGGTCGATTCGACGATCTCCTCAACGAATGTAGCGTCGGTTTCCATGGTGATTGCGCTCTTCGGTCCGCGTGCGAGAGCCGCATTGTACCCCGACCGGAGCCCATCTCGAAGCCTCATGCGTCCCGCGTTCCTATCATGGTGATGCTCAGGGACGCAGCCGGTCACACCGGCGGACGGAACAGGGACCGGGAGATCATGAAATGAGAGTTCTGGGAAAGGCTTTCATACGCGGGGCGGCAATCGTCATTCCGCTGGGGCTGACGGTCTACATTCTCGCCTGGCTGGTCACGCTCGTCGAACAGCCGTTGAAGAGAGTCCTGCCCTACTACGTGCCGGGGATGGGGCTGGTGTTCGTGCTGCTGGTGATGCTCCTGGTGGGACTGCTCACCTACTGGCGGGTCTTCCGGGCGGTGGTCAAGGCGCTGTCGACGCTGCTGGACCACGTGCCGCTCATCCGCACGCTGTACGGCGGGCTGTGCGACCTGACGGACTTCGTCACCCGCACGCACGACCACGAGGAGATCAGCCACGTCGTCATGTGCACGCTGGACGGCGGGATGCGGATTCTCGGGTTCGTCACCCGCGAGACGTTCGACCGGAACGCCGAGGAAATGACGGCCGGGGAGGACCGCATCGCCGTCTACATCCCCATGAGCTACCAGATCGGCGGGTTCACCGTCTTCGTACGGCGCGACCGCGTCGAGCCGGTGGACATGAGCGTCGAGACCGCCATGCGGTTCGCCCTGACGGCGGGGATGAGCACGGTGGCCGACGAGGGCGTCTCCCTGCCCGCGCGCCAGCGGCGTGGGCATGAGCGCCGAATCGACACCGACGCCGCCCGACGTTGCGGGCGGCGATCGCCCCGACGAGACCGCCCGCCGATGACCCCGCGGTGACGGCGCTCAGGGCGCCCCCACGGCCGCGGCGGCCTCGGCAAGCAGCTCGTCGGCGTCGACGCGCGTCTTATAGTCCGGGTTGGCGTGCGCGTAGCGGATCGTGCCGGTTGTGTCCACGACGAACGCCGCGGGCACGGGCAGTTCGTGGTGCGTCCGGCCGGACCATTCCTCGAGGTCAATGTCGTACTCGGTCCGGTACTTGCCGACCAGGTCCGGATCGACCGTGAACGCCAGGCCGAACGCCCTCGCCGCCTCCATGTCGCTGTCGGACAGCAGGCGGTAGTCGAGGTCCTGTTCGGCGGCCGTGGCGGCGAGCTTTTCGGGCCGGTCCGGGCTGATCGCGAGAATCTGGTACCCGAGGGCCTTCAGACGCGGGTGGATTTCCGCCAGTTCCGCCAGGTGGCGGTTGCAGTAGGGACACCACCCCCCGCGGTAGAAGACCAGCACGGTCGGCTTGTCGGCGACGATGCGGCGAAGGCGGACGCTCTGTCCGTCGGCGTCCTGAAGTTCGGCCGAGGGTACGGGACGGCCCGCGGTGAGGGGTTCGGTTGCCTCGACTATCTGCGAGGGCGCGGGGTCGGTCGACGGCGTGGGGCTCGAATTCTCGGAGCAGCCCGCCGCCGCGAGCGCTGCCGCCGTCGAGAGCAGCAAAGCCTGTCTGACAAGGCGGTCCATGTCACACTCCCATGAAGTGAGCCCTGTCAAGGTCATCTTGTCGTCGTAAGTCGTGAAGC
>CAZADC010000443.1:0-1081 GCA_964483755.1 uncultured Planctomycetaceae bacterium
GGGCTCTTCGAACCGCGCGGTGTTCCAGGCGCCCTCGACCGAGTCGATCTGGTAGTACCCGGTGTGCTGGTTCTGCTCGAAGCGGACCTCGTCGAAGATGAAGAACTCCGGCTCGGGCCCGACGAAGCAGGTGTCGGCGATGCCGCTGTCCTTCAGGAACTTCACCGCGCGCCTGACGACCGTCCGGGGGCACTTGCCGTACTTCTCCCGCGTCTCGGGGTCCACAATGTCCGCGATCACGCTGACGGTGGGCCTGGCGAAGAACGGGTCCAGCACCATCGTGTCCGGGTCGCAGACGGCCATCATGTCCGACTGGTGAATCTCCTGCCAGCCGCGGATGCTCGAACCGTCGAAGCCCAGCCCCTCCTCGAAGATGCCCTCGTCGAGCGTCTCGATCGGGTAGGAGCAGTGCTGCCACGTGCCGAGCATGTCGACGAACTTGAGGTCCATCATCTCGGCGCCGTGTGTTTCGGCGAAGTCGAAGAAGTCCTTGGGGGTCTTGTCAGCCATGTCCGTTGCCTTTCTCTCGTGGGGCCCGGGCTCCGTGCCGGGCCGATGGGGTTGCCGCAGGAACGACCTCGCGCGGGCCGCCGGCGGCCGCGGACGGGGCCGAGGCCCGGCCCGTGTCCACTGCGACTGGCGGCCTGCGGTAAACGTTACCCGACAGGGGCCTGCGCATCACGACGTCGTTGAACATCTGCCAGCCGACAAACCCGGTCACGTCGCCCGCAGCTGTGCTTTCCCTGTCGCTCATTGCTCCGCTGCTCCTCGTGTTGCCTGCAGCCTCTGCGGGCGCTTCGCGCCCGTGCTGTCTGCCCCCGGCGCTCCGAACGCCGGCGGCTGTCATGGAACCTGCGTCTAGCCGATCGCTTCCGAGCCTTCCTCGCCGGTGCGGATGCGGACGCACCGCTCCAGCGGGAGGATGAGGATCTTCCCGTCGCCGATGCTGCCGGTCCGGGCGCCCTTGACGATCGCGTCGATGGTCCGCTGGACGAACTCGTCGTTGACGGCGATCTCGATGCGGACCTTCTTGAGCAGGTTGACCTCGATGTCCACGCCGCGGTAGGTCTCGTGGTAGCCC
>CAZADC010000443.1:1091-3262 GCA_964483755.1 uncultured Planctomycetaceae bacterium
ACACCTCCTCGGCGTACAGGGCCTGCTTCACGTCGTTGAGCTTCTCCGGCTGGATGTAGGCGATGATCAGTTTCATGGTTTCTGCCTCGTGGCGGTCGAAGACTCGCCGCCGCTTTCTCATATCGTCGTGAAGATCTGGAAGTCCGCGTAGGCTTCCATCCCGTGCTCGCCGATGTCCAGCCCGCGAAGCTCCTCGGCGCGGGTCACCCGCAGGCCGATCGTGCTCCGGATCGCCAGGAACACCAGGCCCATGGCGACGATGGCGAACAACGCCCCCGAGAAGGTACCAAGCACCTGGATGCCGAGCTGCGAGGCCCCGCCGCCGTAGAACAGGCCCGGGGACATGTTGTCCCAGATCCGCTCCGGCGTGGCGAACAGGCCGACGGCGATGGTGCCCCAGATGCCGTTCATCCCGTGCACGGGCACGGCCCCGACCGGGTCGTCCACGTGGATGCGATCGAGCAGCCAGACGCCGGCGACCACGATCGCGCCGGCGATGAATCCGATGACCATCGCCGCCCAGGGCTCGACGAACGCGCACGGCGCCGTAACGGCGACCAGGCCCGCCAGCGCGCCGTTCATCGTCATGGACAGGTCCGGCTTGCCGAAGGCGAACCATACGACGAGCATCGCGGAGACCGCACCGGCGGCCGCGGCGAGATTGGTGTTCATCGCGACCAGTCCGATCAGCCCTTCCTGGCCTTCCACGCCGAGCGTCGAGCCCGGGTTGAACCCGAACCATCCGAACCACAGGATGAATACGCCCAGCGACGCCAGCGGTATGGAGTGCCCGGCGATCGCCTTGACCTTCCCGTTGCCGTACTTGCCGATCCGCGGGCCGAGCAGGATCGCGCCAATGAACGCGGCCCACCCGCCCGTGGCGTGCACGACGGTGCTGCCGGCGAAGTCGGCAAAGCCGCGCTGCGCCAGCCAGCCGCCGCCCCAGACCCAGTGCCCGATGATCGGGTACACCACGGCCGAGATGACGACGGTGTACATCAGGTAGGCGCCGAACTTCATCCGCTCGGCCATGCCGCCCGCGACGATCGTCGCGGCGGCGCCGCAGAACGCCGCCTGGAACAGCCAGAACGCCCAGATCGGCAGGTTGTCGGCCGCATTGGCCGCCCCGGTGTTCACGTCGTAGGCCCCGACCAGCCCGAACCCGCTGAGCCCGATGAACCCGTTGCCGTCGCCGAACATGAAGGCGTAGCCGACCAGGAAGAACATGATGCTGGCCGTGCAGTAGTCCAGGAAGTTCTTGGTGAGGATGTTGCAGGCGTTTTTCGCGCGGATGAAACCCGCCTCGACCATGCCGAAGCCCGCCTGCATGAAGAAGACGAAGAAGGCGGCGATCAACACCCAGACGGTATCGATGCCGCTGATCGTCGCGAGGGGCGTCGGCGCCTCAGCGGCGTTCGACGGGGCAGGCGCCGCAAGACAGGTCGCGACAACCGCTGCGAGCTTCCATCCGATCCGTATCGTGGTCCTGTTGACTGACACTGTTCAACGCCCTTTCCGCAAACAGGTCGGGCCCATCCCGACTGCCGTAGACATGAGCACAACCTGTGCCAGGAACGGAAAAGGCGCTTAATCGAAGCTTTGGCAGTCGCTTACGACACGAGACAAAATTAGGGTTTTGCGGAAGAACGCTACGTTTATGTGTCTTATGGGCCAGATCGTACACAAATGTGTAGGAGACCGGCCGAAAGACCCGGTTTGGCAAGGACGGCCATGCGGCGGAGGCGTTTTCGTCTCGGCGACTGGATAGAGGCGACTCGTAGCCTGCACAGGCCGCGAGTGTGACCCGCGCGGCGGGGGACGGGCGGGCGTCACCCCGTCTCAGTCCAGTCCCGTCACGCGTTCGGCGTAGGCGTGGTACTCGCGCTCGAAGCGGTCGAGATCGTCGGAGATGTACGCCCGGAACAGGCGTTCGCCCATGAGGCGGTTGTATCGCCTGCCGCCGGCGGTGAGCCCGCGACGCGCCTGCGGGGGGACGTCCACGACGCGGTCGATCCGCCCGGCCGCGGCGTCGGAAAGCATCCGCTCCAGGCCCGGACGGTACCGGTCGGAGGAGTTGATGAAGCTCAGCAGCGCCCAGAGCTGCCCGTAGTAGCCCACGGCGCGTTCGGTGGCGCCGGTGGTCGCCTCGCCGGGGTCCATTCGCAGCAGGC
>CAZADC010000444.1:0-3257 GCA_964483755.1 uncultured Planctomycetaceae bacterium
TGCCTTCCATGACTTAATCTCCTTTCTATAGGGTGTATAAGTCACTGTAAACAAAGGACTAGCGTCGCGCCAGAAAAAAATCTCACACACGGAACCCGGTCGTCGGTTCGCAAGCCCCGCGGGAGTCCTCAGCCCTGCAGCCTCTCGCGCAGGAGCTGCTGGACCTCCGCCGGCGGCGCGGCGCCGCCCGAGGCCCGCATCACCTGTCCGGTCAGGAAGCCGAACGCTTTCTTCTGCTTCTTGCCCCCGGAGCGGACGTCCTCAACGGCCTGGGGGTTGGCGGCAATCGCCTCGTCCACCCAGCACTCGATCTGCCCGGTGTCGCGAACGGCCAGCAGCCCCTCGCGCTCGGCGACCTCTCGCGGGGCGTCGCCGCTGGCGACCATCCGGTCGAAGACCTTCGCCGCGGCCGTCGCGTTGACCTCCCCCTCGTCCAGCATCGTCGCCAGCTGGGCGAGTTGCTCGGCGCGCAGACCGATCTCGGCAATGGCGCACTCGTTCTCGTTTGCGATCGCCGCGCCGCGGGACAGAAGCAGGTTTGCGCAGCGCTTCGCGTCCGCCCCGGCCGCAACGGCCGCGTCGACCAGGTCGCCGGTCGCGACGTCCTGCGTCAGGGCATCGGCGTCGGTCGAGGAAAGCCCGAGCGACTCGACGTACCGCTTGCGGCGGGCGACGGGCAGCTCGCCGACGGTCGCGGCGACGCGCTCGCGCCACTCGTCTGAAATGCGGACGGGCACCAGGTCCGGCTCGGGGAAGTAGCGATAGTCGTGGGCCTCTTCCTTGTCGCGCTGGAAGACGGTCTGCTCGCGGGCGTCATCGTATCCGCGGTTCTGCTTGCCGACGCGGTCCATGACGAACCCGTCCGGGTCATTTCGCCACTCGGCGTACTGGCGGTCGATTTCGAAGGCGACGGTCCGCTCCAGCGCCCGGAAGCTGTTGAGATTCTTCACCTCGCAGATCGGTGTGCGATACGTCGCTCCGTTCCGTTCGACGTGCAGGTTGATGTTCGGCTCGAACCGCATGTGCCCCATCTGCATGTTCGCCTCGCCGACGCCGAGGTAGCGGACGATCCGCTGGAGCTGCACGGCGAACTCGCGGGCTTCGTCGACGGAGTTCATGTCCGGCTCGGAGACGATCTCGAGCAGCGGCACCCCCGCCCGGTTGAGATCTACGCCGGTATGGGAGGGGTTGTCGTGGACGTTCTTGCCGGCGTCCTCCTCCAGATGCGCCCGCAGAACGCGGACGGTCTTCGTCCCGCCGTCGGCGAGCGGGACGTCCATCCTGCCGTGGCTGCCGAGCGGAAGGTCGTACTGGCTGATCTGGTAGTTCTTCGGCAGGTCGGGGTAGTAGTAGCCCTTGCGGTCCCACTTGGTAAAGCCCGCCACCTCGCAGCCCAGCGCAACGGCGACCTTCATCGCGTACTCGACGGCCAAGCTGTTCATGACCGGCAGCACGCCCGGCATGCCGATGCACACCGGGCATACGTTGGTGTTGGGCGGGTCGCCGAAGCGGTTGCGGCAGCGGCAGAACATCTTGGTCCGCGTGCCCAGCTCGACGTGAATCTCCAGCCCGATGACGGGCCTGACGTTGTCCTGCGTATCGATCATGGCGGGTTCGGCTCCGACGGTCGGGATCCCGCACGTCGGCCGGAATTCAACCGGTCGGCGTGACGCCTCCGAGTATATGTCCCTGGCGCCGACGGGCAAGGGACAGCGGACATCAGGACCGGACATAGACTCGCCGGGTGCATTCGCAGTCGCGGCGATTTCTCACGGTTCGTCCACGGGCGGCCCGGGCGGCGGATCGGTGCGGCCCGACCTGCCGCGGCGGAGACGCTCGCGCAGGTAGTTGTGCTCCGTCGGCAGCCCGGTGCGGTTCCACGCCTCCATGACGGCCGCGGCGACCTCCGCGTTGTGCCGCTTGAGCTCCTCGAGCGCCTCGTGATCGGGCGAGCCGGGCTCGGCATGCAGGAAGGCGTCGTGGGCGTCCACGCTGAACAGATATATGCTATCCCGCGGCGGCCGGGAGAGACGAAGCTTCATGTGCGGATACATGGCGTTGCCCAGGCGGAGGATGAAGCTGCGGACCTCCTCGAACGCGGCGTCGGGCGGGTCGCGCTCCACGCAGTCGCTCATCAGCCAGGCGCGCAGGCTCGCGTCGGCGGAGGGAATCTTCTCGGCAGCGGAGGCAGGAGCGCCTTGCGGATAGGCGATGTCAAGGTACACTCTGATCGCGTCCCGCAGGATCTCGGCCCCGGGCAGCGCCGCCGCCGCGCTATGGTGCTTGTTCATCGAAACTTATCCGGTCCACCGTCGCAGATTACTCAACCGCAAACGCATTTCGCACGTATAATCATAGAGAAGGCGAGTTCCGGATGAAAATGAAGATGTCCTCAGTCCGAATGGAGACTCTGCGCTGATGGAGGATCGGCCCGTGGTGATCGTTGTGGAGGATGACGTTGAGATGAACGATCTCGAGCGGCAGTTCCTCGATCTCTACGGGCTGCGGTCGCTTCCGGCCTACACGGGCCCGGAGGCGCTGGAGGTCTGCGGCGACTGTCACCCCGACGCGGTCCTGCTGGACCTGATGCTTCCGGAGATGGACGGGTTCGAGACCTGCCGGCGGCTCCGACAGTGCGGCAACGGCTCGCGTCGGATGCCGATCGTCATCGTAACCGCCCTGGACACGGACGACTGCCGTCGGCGCGGCTTCGAGGCGGGCGCCGACGCTTATTTCTCGAAGCCCTTCGATCCCGACGAGGTAGCCCAGACCCTCCGGATTCTCATTGAACGCTCCGGTGAGGACGGTTTGGACATGGATGAGACCTGACGTACCGGGCGCGACCGGTCGCGTCACCGGGGCTCGGTCGGTCGTTCCGCCTGCGGGGGCGCCTCGATCGGCAGGACGACGGTGAACGTCGTGCCGTGGGGCGAGGTTGAGACACGCACGTCGCCCCCATGCATCTTCACGAAGTGGTCGACCACGGCCAGCCCGAGCCCCATCCCCCGCTTGCCGTGCTCGCTCGTGCCGGTCGAATGGGTCATCACGTCGGCGCCGCTGTAGAACGGCTCGAAAATGTGCGGCATGTCAGCCGAGGGGATGCCCGGTCCCTGGTCCTGCACGGAAATGTAGACGTACCCGCCGAGCTGCAGCCCGACGCGGACCTTCACCACGCCCTCGTCCGGCGTGAACTTCACCGCGTTCATGATGAGGTTTTCGAGGATGTCCCGCAGCTTGTCCCGGTCGGCCTGGATGGC
>CAZADC010000445.1:0-3253 GCA_964483755.1 uncultured Planctomycetaceae bacterium
GTACGTAAACGCCCGGGTGTCTTCGTCCAGCCAGAATTCGACCTTGACCTCGTCTACATCCACCTGATCTCCAAAGCCCAGGGCCTGGAACTTGACCGGCACCGCTGCCGTGGCGTCCGCGTAGAGGAATTTCGGCGTCTGCAGGATCTTGACCTGGGCGCCCGAAACCTTCGCCGACCAGTGCTGGCCCGGCGAGCCGCTTCCCGGCCCCGTCCCACCGGCCGAAGCCAGATTGCCTTCCGCACGCAGAGGGAAACTGCCGGCACTGCTGAGATCATAGGTTCCCCGGACCTGGATCTCGGAAGCGGTGTCCTTCACCCGAACCGGCGGCAGATCGTCAGGATTGATCAGAATGTCGACGCGTGTGGTCGTTTCGGGAAACAGGATGAACGCAAGCCCGGCCGGCGGCGTGAATACTCGCGAAGTCACGACCAGGTTGTCTCCCGCTATCGAATAGGCGTCCGCATACGTCACCTCTTCATCGCCATGGTCAATATCGTCGTCCTTTGTTACGTTCTGGTGTTTGCTCTGAACGATCTGTTCCTCGGCAAGAGCCGTGCCTTCGTGAAGAAGCAGCGATACGCACAGCACGATGAGAAACGCGTTGGCCAAACGATTCATCTGTCGTTCCCTTTCCGCTTTGTTCCGTCGGTCCGTCCAGCTTGCGCACGATAAACGTCTGCGTAGTGCTTCGCCAGTTCACGATATGCACCTGAATGGTCCGGAAGGCTGTCCAGCAACGCCAGTCCCTGATCCCGTTGACCGTCACGTACAAGGGCGACCGCCCATGCGATCCATGCCTTGTACACGTGCCGATTCCTGCGTCCCGAAGTCGCCAGTGTCCTAAGAGTGCGAACGCCGAGGGCACGGACCCTCGGATCGACCGCGGCTGCCGCAAGATTGCCCGCAGCATAGGCCGCTCGGTCACAGACTCGACTGGGACCGTCCGCTTCCCCCGCGGAACGCACTATGCCTGCGTAGGCCTCTACCGCGGCGCTGCGACCAAGAGTGTAGTAGTCACACGAGGCCTTCAGATAGTGCAGGTAGTGCCGACCCGACGGACCAATGCGTCCCAGCCCGCCTGACAGAAGTTCGTCCGCGATTGACGCGGCTTCTGCAAAGTCCGCTGTCACGTAGCTGAAATCTGCGAGGAGAACCGCTGTGCGAGCGGCACCATGGAATTGTTCCAGGTCACTCTTCTCGGCATACAGACGCCCGGTGTCGGCAGCGCGCTTCAGTCTGGCCGCGAGCCCCAACCGCTCGTCCCCTCGGCCCCACCCATCACTGGAGCCCAGCGACTCGGCCTCCTCGAAGTGCGCGATCGCGGCCTTGGTCCTTCCCTCGACAAACGCAACGAAGCCCAGACCGATCAGAGCTTCCGATTGGAGCCGTTGCACACAAGCCGGCTCACCGTCTTCGCTCAATGAGGCCCGAATCGCACTCAACCTTACAGGACGGGCAATTCCTCTCGTCAGCAACTCGCGCCTCCCTGAGGACGCGGTCCCTGTCGCGTTGGCGCCACGGGTCTCGATACTCGGCGGTGACGGACAGGACCATGGCTGGACCCTCTCCGGCCTGGCGTGGCGTTCAGTGTGACTCGCCCAATCCTTGAGCCGGATGTAGTAGCGCCTTCCGGCGGTCAGGTCCCAATCCCTTCGCAGGCTGCCCCAGGCCAGAAGCCGAAGTGACTCTCCGGTGAATGTGCTGTAAGGCCAATCCGACACGACCCTCTCCAACCACAATTTGCCTTCGCTCCAACTCCCTGCAGCAAGCAACTCTCCGCCGAGCAGATACGCGGACTCCGGCGCGTGGGGGCTGCGCGGGAATCCGCGGACCAGCCGACGACGAAGCGACAGCAAAGCCGGACGTGACGCGACACCCGTGGTGCCCGCATCTCCACGCCCCGGCATGCTGCGGCGAGCGTCCGACGCGTTCTCACAATCGGTGGCTCCGTCATCGTGGTGGTTCCCCGTGCGTACCTGCGGTCCCCCTGTCGCAAACTCAATGGCCGTCGCGAGCATGTACAGCGTTTCGTCCTGCCAGTCGGCCTGCGGAGCGACATCGAGGGCCCGTTCGCAGAGGGCCCGCGCCGGGTCCAATCGTCCCGCCTCGAAGGCCGACCGCGCCAGCAGATAGATCGCGAACGCCTGCTGGTCCGCCGATGCCGCAACCCCCGTGGTGCCCCGATGCGCCGCCGGTCGCAACTCCGTCGCAAGCACGCGTGAAAGCATCGCCTCGGCGTTCTCGTCACGCCCGGCGAGATCATAGATCATCGCCATCGACAGCGCCACTGCCGCACCGCCCGGCTTCCCCGTGGCACGCAGCGACGCGGGAATCAAGGGTTGGCCGGCCTTGGCTGACTCGGCCAGACGCGTCAAGCCTTCTGCAAGCGCCTTGCGGAAGGCGGGCAGCGCCGCGTCGTCACCGGGTCGCCAGAGCCCCGAGTTGCGGAAGTCCCAGTAGCCCAGCTCGCCCAGACAATCCGCCGCCGCAGTGAAATGTCGCCCGGCTTCGGCATAGCGCATTTCCACGTACCGCACCAGCCCGAGGCGAAGATGCAGATCGAATGCCGCCTTCGCCCAGGAATCGTGGTCGGAATCCATGTGTGTCGCGGCCATGTCCGCAAACTGCGCCGCCGTCGGGAGATCGAGCATCCGCTCGAGGCATGCGTCAATCAGCGCGACGTACGCCTGTCCGCGCCATGGCCCGTCCGGCGCCGCCTGGATGAACTCGTGCCAGTGTTTCACGGCCTGTCCCGGCCGCTGGGCCCCGAGGAAACATTCGCCGATGCACAGCGCAGATCGGCTCGCGTAATCGCTGCCAGGGAAGCCCTTGACGACCCCGCGATAGGCTTCCATCGCGGCCGACCAGCGCCGACGCTTCTGGAGCCGTTGTCCTTCTTCGAAGCCCTCCCGCCCCGCGTCGCGAGCGAACTGCACCACCTTTGTGGCGCGATGGACCCCCATGGTGAACGCCTGAGCAAGCGGCTCCGACATTTCCAGCGACGCCTGACGCCGCAACCACGGCGCCATGGGCTTGAGGACCTTCTCGGCATCGTCGTAGAGCTCAAGATGGCAGTACATGCGGGATAGGTCAATCGCCGCTTCGACGGTGGCCGTATGCGTTCCGCCATCGGCCACGATGCCCTTCAATATCTCAATCGCGTCCCGAAGCTTGTCCGCATCCCGTACGTCAACAGCCGACTGTGCCGCCCTCGCGTCGTCGTATTCCGAGTCCGATGACGAACGACCGC
>CAZADC010000446.1:0-3233 GCA_964483755.1 uncultured Planctomycetaceae bacterium
GGCCCGGAATGAACATGCTTCCCAAGGGAAGCATGGCACCAGCGCAGGCGCGGCTGCACACCCTACCGCCGCCACGGCCGGGCGTCACGGGTCGCCAGACCCGTGCCGTTGCGTCTTACTTCTTCCGGCGGATCAGCGCGGCGCCGCCCAGGGCGAGCAGAACCATCGCCGCCGGCTCGGGGACCACGGTGATCTCGCCCTGCGTGACCTGGCCGCCATCCGCCTGGTAGTAGAACGCCAGCTCGGCGCCCGGCGTGAGGCCGGGGTCGAGGCACACGCCGATGCTGTCTTCGCCGACGGGCAGACCCGCTTCATCGAAGAAGATGATCTGCTCATCCTGTGCGCTGAATACGTCCTTGGTGAAGAACGGGTTGATGGCGCCGGTATCGACGCCGCCGACGATCGTGTAGATCGTCATCTGGACGATGCCGCCCCCGCCGTTGTCCAACCAGGCCTCGCCGGTAACCTCGTTGTAGACGAGTTCGGCTGCGCCGGACGCCTGGTCGGCGCCGACGGCGGGGTTGCTGGCGACGTTCTGGATGAGGATGTTCAGGTCCGAGACGCCGTCGCCGTCGGGCTGGGTGATGGGGTTCTCGCCGTAGTCCACGTCGCCGTCGCCGTCAAAGTCGGCGTCGGCCCACCCGGCGCCGGAGGTTGTCCCGGCGTTCTGGATAAGGATGTTGAGATCGGACACGCCGTCGCTTCCCGGCTGGGTGAGGGGGTTCTCGCCGTAGTCCACGTCGCCGTCGAGATCGGCGTCGCCATAGTTGGTGCCGAGCACGTCCTGGACAAGCACGTCCACGTCGGCGGCATCGATCTCGTCATTGTCGTCGAGGTCGTGCAGGGCGTTCCACTGCCCGACGGCGTTGAACAGCAGGTCGATGTCCGTGGCGTCGACGGCGTCGTCGCCGTCGAAGTCCCCGGTCACGCCGGGGGTGAGCTGCGGACTGACGAGCATGACGCCGTTGCCCGCGGCGGCGGCCACGTACGGATTGCCGTCGGCGTCCCAGGCGATGCCGGCGGCACGGGCGAAGAGGGGAAGCTCCTCGTCGATCCACGTGCCGTCGCTCCGGCGCTTGAGCAGTCGCAGCGAGTCCGATCCGGCGTAGCAGATGACCGGGCGACCGTCGGGGTCGTACGTGTGGCTGGAGTCGCTCATCCCGGCCATGGGCGTGGACGGGTTGCCCAACGTCTGCGTCGCCACGCCAACGTCGGTGATCTCGGTGAACATCAGACCGGCCGTCTCGTGGAACCAGGCGAAGGAAACGGTTCCATCCGGGGCGGTCGCGGCGGCGATCCCGCCGCCGGGCACCTGCGGCGACTCGTCCAGGAACACGTCCGTCCAGCCGACGCCGCTCCGCCGGGCCAGGCGCAGGCGATATCCGGATGCCTGATCCGTGACGTAGGGGATGACCGGCTGTCCGTCGGCGTCATAGCACAGGGCGTGGGCGTAGGGCGCCCCGAGGGGCGCCTCGGTCGTGAAGTACGCCTCCTGCGTCCATTTGCCCTGTCGCACGTCGAACCCGTAGTAGTTCATCGCCCCCGGTCCGGTGAGCCCGCTGATTCCGGGCACGCCGCGCTCGTTCAGCGCCAGGTGCAGGAACGCGCCGGGACACGGAACCGTCTCGATGAACGCGCCGCCCCACATCGGGTCGTCCTGCGCCAGCGTCGTCGCACCGATCGTCAGGTCCCGGCAGGCCGCGTAGAGGCCCCCGTAATCATCCATGGCAAACGTGGCGTACTGCGCATAGGGGGATAGAAGCTCCGGCTCGGCGAACTCCTGACCCGCCGGCGACCAGGCGCGGCGGGCGACGGGCGCGGGGTTGCCCGGCCAGGGCGTCGGCGAGTAGCTGAAGCCGATCTCGACTTCCCCGCCGGGACGAATCATCGCCTCGGCGTTTGCGGCGTAGAGGTCGGGGATGGCATCGACCGCGCGAATGACCCAGTCCGGCGGCGGGTCGGGATCATGACCCGGCGCTGCCGTCGCGGCAAGCAGCAGCGCGGCCAGACCGACCGCGGCGGTCAGGGCGCGACGATGTTGTGGGGGCCGCATGGCTGTCCGCTCCTTTCTGCGGGAGTCATCGAACGCTTGCGCAAGGTATTCGCGCGGCGCTCGCGCTCACGCGCGCCGGCGGAGAACGGCCAGGCCGCCCAGTCCGCCGAGGCCCAGCAGCGCCAGCGTCGTCGGCTCGGGAACCGGCGGGTCGTACGCGAGGATCATCTCGCCGCTTGCGGCGTAGGCGATCACCGGCACGCCGTCGGCGTCGTACTCGAAGCCGACGCTCCCGGTGTCGGGCGCAGGACCGGACGCGCTCGTGCCGCCGCCGGTGGGAAGCGGCACGGTGGACCAGATGCCGTCATCAAGGTAAGCGTGGTAGAGTTGGTGATCTGCAACAAAGGCCGTACCGACTATGTCGCCGGAAGCCTTCACTGCCAGTCGGGTGCTGTCAACGTTCCCCAGATAGGTATGCTGCCACTCGCCCGACCGGATGTCGAAGTCCAATGCGACGGCGTCGCCGTCCCAACTGGCGCCCACGATGTGCGGGATGTTCTGCCCGTCGAAGACCAGGCTCGGCGCTTCGGTCAGCTGCGGGCCGTCCGTGTTCAGGTCCTCCGACCGGGTCCAGCCCGTGCAGGGACCGTAGTGGTAATAGTAGAGCGGGCCGTCGGCGGTGATGGCGCCCACCTCACCGTTGCTTGCCACGGCCAGGCCGCAGATCGATCTGTATTCCGGAATCCCCGGCAGCGCGTGCCATGCTCCGCCGTCGAGATAGGAGACAGTCTGGTCGACGGCCTTCCAGAGGCGCCCCTCGCTGTCGAACGCCAGCGCGTCGGCGGAGAACGCGGACCAGCCCGTCGGTGTGCTCACGACGGCATTGCCCGTTGAGCCCACGATGGTCGACCAGGCCGCCACCTCCCCCGTCGGGCTGCTCACGGCCGCGGGAGGGGCTTCGTTGAAGTACATCGACCCCATGTCCGCCCACCCGGTGGGCAGGAGGGCCGCCGACTCATACGGGCTGAAGACGACCGGCCAGACGTTCCCGCCCCGCATCGCGAGGGCGAGGGCGGAGGCGCCCGAAAACTGCTCCGTTTCCTGGAAGATCCAGGAGAAGTTCCCTGCCGCGGCGGGGGCGACGAGCAGCGCGAGCGCAGCGAGCACACAGATTCCTCGGGTCAGCATGGTGAGTCTCCCATGAAGTGAGCCCTGTCAAGGTCATCTTGTCGTCGTAAGT
>CAZADC010000447.1:0-3226 GCA_964483755.1 uncultured Planctomycetaceae bacterium
CGGCCGCGCGGACGGTGTAGTTCATCCGCGACAGCGGTCGGCCGGCGAGCCAGCCCAGCCCAGCCCCCGCCGCCGCCAGGACGGGCAGCAGCACGAGCGTGACCGCCAGCGTCGCCTTGCCCGTCGAGCGATCCGACGGAAGCTGCGATTCGTTCGGCGTGTCGATCGCGCCGAAGGGGCAGGCGTCCGCGCACAGGTCGCACCTGACGCACTCGTTCGGCGTGATCGTCACATGGTGCTTCGACACCCGGCTGAGCGGACGCAGCAGCACGGCGTACGGGCACAGGAAGCGGCAGTAAGGCCGCCCGATGAACATCGCAATCGCGATCGCCGACCCGGCCAGCACCAGCGTGCCCGGCCGAGCGGTCAGGTCGTACCAGACCGTGGCGGACTCGCCCTTGGCGGCCTGCTCGACCCACTTGCCGACCGGCACGAGGCGGAACAGCCGCACGAACGGGTCGTACTCGCAGATGAGAAACGCGCTGCCGGTAATCGCCAGCAGCACGGCCGCGCCGAGATAAAGGTATCCCAGCACGCTGAGCGACTCGCCCAGCCACCGCGGAATCCTGACCGGGCGGATGAGCACGGCGTCCTGGACCGCGCCGAGCGGGCAGACGCCGCCGCAGAAGGTCCGCCCCCAGATGAGCGCAGCGATCAGCGGCACGAGGAACAGCGCGAGCACGGCGATGCTGAGCACGTACGTCCCGTCGCCGAGCGACAGGGCGCAGTTCTGCGTCGCGCCGATCGGGCAGATGCACCCCAACCGCCAGAAGCCGAAGTACGCCAGCGCCGCGAGCATGACGATCAGCACGCCGATCCGCCGGCGGAGCTTCAGCGCCATCCAGCTCGCCAGCCCGATCGCGCCCGCCAGCACGGCCACGTCCACGTAGGGCATGTACTCCCACGTCTCGTAGCGCGGCTCGGGGGTCGTCGTGCTCGGCAGCTCGTGGTCGGTGAACTGCGGCGGCGGGAACCGCTGCTCGGCCGCGGCGAGCCCGCACAGCAGCATCGCCCCGGCGAGGATGATCGCCGCGCGACGCGTCACGACTGCCCTTCCACGTTCTTGAGCAGGTACGGACGGTCGGCCGGCACGCGGCGGAAGGCGTCCGCCGGGCAGGCCGCGGCAATCGCGCACTGGTTGCAGTTCACGCACCGGTCGTGGCGCACCTGGAGGAACAGCGACCCGTTGCCGAAGGCGGCACAACCCTCGACGCACTTGCCGCACCCGATGCACAAGGGCTCGTCGATCGTGTATTCGTAGTACGGGTCCTGAACGAACGTCCGCTCGATCGCCCCGGTCGGGCAGAGCTGGTTCTCGGCCCCACTGTGGAGATTGGCGGCGTCCGGCTCGAAGTACCCGGTGCACAGCTCACAGTATCCGCACATCGCGTAGGCGTGCACGCACTTGACGGCCGAGGGCTCGAGGACGCAGTAGGTCGCGCAGTTGCCGCACTGGACGCACTTGTTCGCATCGAGTTGCCAGACGGTGTCGTCCCCACCTTTGGTCACGGCGGCCGCCCCGAGTGCGATCGCGCCGCCACCCAGCGCCGCGCCGGCGCCGATGCGAAGCCCGCGGCGCAGCAGGTCGCGACGAGAGAGTCTGTCGTCCTCGGCGGGTCGCTCGCCGTCGCGGCCGGGTTGTTCGGAGGCGTTGCTCATGGACTATACGAGCATATCCTATCCGCCCCCGATCTCATCGCCGATTCATCCCGCGCCGTGTCCGTCCACGTTTGCGCGCGGTGTCCTTCCCGCCTTCCCGCGCGGTGTCTCTCTTACGCTCCAGCGCGGTGTCCTTCCCAGGGCACCGCGCCATTGGCCTGGACAGCGCGCGGCGGCCTGGGAAGCCCGCCGCGCTCGGCAGCGCCCGCCGCGCTTTACAGGCCCGCTGCGCCGGCCCGCCCGGCCGCGCAGCACAGAAGGCACGGCATGTCGCTCACGCGCCGGGCAGGTCGGCGATCTCGGCGAAGCGATCCTTCAGAGACGGATAGAGCTTTGTGTACTGCTCGTAGTAGGCGGCGTAAAGCTTGCGGGCGTCGGTGTCGGGCCTGACGGTGCGGGTGACCTCGATGGCGTGCTCGCAGGCCTCGCGGACGTCCTTGAACCGCCCGGTTCCGACGGCCGCCAGCAGCGCCACGCCGTAGGCGGGCCCTTCCTCGGCGTTGATCGTCTCGCACGGCGCGCCGTAGATGTCGGCCTGCATCCGGCGCCAGAACTCGCTGCGGGCGCCGCCGCCGGAGAGGCGGATCTCGCGGATGGGCAGCTCGCGCTCGTCGCGGAGGATGGTGACCACGTCGTTCATGGCGAACGTCGCCCCCTCCATCACGGAGCGGATGAGCTCGTTTCGCGTCGTCCGCGAGTGCAGCCCGATCCAGCACGCCCGCGCCAGCGGGTCGGCGTGGGGCGTGCGCTCGCCGGTGAGGTACGGCAGCCAGAACACGCCCTCGCACCCGGCCGGCGCATCGGCGGCCCGGCGGGTCAGCAGCTCGTAGGGATCGACGCCCTCGCTGCTCGCCTGTTCGATCTCGGCCTGTCCGAGCGTGTTCCGCAGCCATTGGAAACTTCCGCCCGCGGCCATCACACACCCGAACATGCACCACTCGCCGTCCACCGCCGAGCAGAACGTCTGCACGCGCCCCTGCGGGTCGGTGACGTACTCGCGCGAGTGGGCGTAGACCACGCCGGAGGTTCCCATCGTCGCGCTGGTGAGCCCGTCGGCGACGATCCCGTTTCCGACCGCCCCGGCCGGCTGATCGCCCCCGCCGCCGACCACGGGTGTGCCCTCGGCGAGCCCGAGCCGCTCGGCAGCGGCCGCGGTGAGCTTGCCCGTCACCTCGTGCGACTCGACCACTGGCGGGAGGATGTCCGCGTCGATCCCGAACGCCTCGATGATCTCCGCCGACCAGTCGCGCTTGCGCTGGTCGAGCATCAGCGTGCCGGACATGTCGCTGACCTCGCCGACGTATTCGCCGGTCAGGCGCAGGCGGACGTAATCCTTCGGCAGCAGCAGGTGGCGGATCTTCTCGTAAACCTCCGGCTCGTTCCCGCGCACCCACAGCAGCTTGGTGAGTGTGAAGCTCGTCATCGCCACGTTGCCGACGAGCTCGATGAGTTTTTCCCTGCCGCCGACGGTGCGCTCGATCTCCTTCGCCTCGGCGGCGGTGCGCTGGTCGTTCCAGATCAGGCTCGGGCGCAGCGATTCGCCGGCGTCGTCGGTGATGACCAGTCC
>CAZADC010000448.1:0-3206 GCA_964483755.1 uncultured Planctomycetaceae bacterium
GGCCTGCTGCCCGGTTCCTGCGCCGCCGGCGGACGACGCAGCGCCTTCGCCGGCCGTTCCTTCCGCGCCGCCGCCTTCGGCCGAGCCGCCCGATGCCCCTTCGCCGGCCGTTCCTTCCGCGCTGCCGCCTCCGGCCGAGCCGCTCGATACCCCTTCGCCGGCCGTTCCCTCCGCGCCGCCGCCTTCGGCCGAGTTGCCCTGCGCCGAGCCGCCCTGACCGGCCGCTGCCTGTTCGCCGGCGGCTTCGCTCTCACCTGCCGCTGAAGATCCGTCCGGTGTCGTTTCGCCGCCGCTGTCGGAACCGGCCGCGTCCGCTGAACTCGACTGTTCGTCGGCTCTTTCCCCCTCGTCCGACCGGCGACCTGTCTCGTCGCCCGAACCGTCCTGCTCCTGCGGACCGGGCCTGTTCGACGACGCATCGGAAGACCCGCCTTCGCGCGAACCGACGTCCCCGCCTTCCCGCCGGTCTTGCTCGGCGGCGCGCTGCTCGTCCGCGGGCCCGCCGGAATCCCGCCGATCGCCAGGCGGATCGTTGTGCGCGCCTTGGGCCGACTCGCCTGCGTTCCCATCCTGGGCGTTCGGGCGATCATGCCGACCGTCCCGGTCTCCGCGTTCAGCCTGCGCCGGGTCGTCGGCACTCTCATTCGCGGCCCCCTCCCGCTCGCCAGCGTCATGGGCCCCGGCGTCGCGTTCGCCACGGTCGGCCGCACCTTCCGCGCGCCCGTCACCGTCCTCGGTTTCGCCGGCCTGCCGGGCGGGCTCGTTCCCCTCGGGTCGCTCGCCCGGATCGCCGTTATCCTCTCCGTCGTCGCGAGCTTCGGCGCCGTCCCCACCGGGCCGGTCCCGCCGGTCCTGCCGGTCTCGGACGTGGCGCTCGATCGCCTCCCACGTCGCCTCGTCGTCCTGCGCCATCGCGAGCAGCTCCCGCACGGCCTGACGGGCTTCGTCCGCCTGCGCGGCGTCATCGGCTGCGTCGTCGGCGTCCTCGGTGTGCTCCGCGCCGTCGGGCGCCGTCTCCGGTCGGGCGAACTCGGCTCCGACGCCGGCGGGTTCGCCGTCGCCGTCCGCGTCATCGGACGCGCCGCCGCCTTCGCTCACTTCGGCAGGCTCGTCCGGCGGGCGGATGACCACCTCGAAGATGTCGCTGCGTCCGAGGTCCGGCTCGGGCGCGCGGAAGTCCGTCGCCTCGAGACGGCAGATGACGACCTGCCCGGCGTTGCCCAGCTTGTCGACGGGCACGCTTATCTCGATCGCCCGGCGCCGGACGCCGGGGCGCCGGTGGCTCGCCAGGGGCAGGCGCGTCACCTTGCCCGCGATGCGCCGGGTCAGGCGGAGGTCCGCGAGGCCGAAGTCGTCCTCGACGCGCCCGGCAAGGCGGATCGACGAGCCCGCCGCCGCTTCGATCCGACCCGTCGGCGTCACCAGGGACACTTCCGGCGCGGCGTCGGAGATTGTCCGCACGTCGTAGTACTCGGACTGTCCGAGCACGGACTCCCGCCCGCCGCGGTAGACGATGCGATATCGGTCGTCGCCGGCGACGTCGAATACGGCCGACAGCTTCGCGCCGTCGGTCTCCATGATGACGGCGGGGGCGTGCTCGAAGACGAGCGACGCCGTGTGGACGGGCAGGTTCGCCTCGGCGTCGACGCGGACGCGCGTGCCCGGCAGGGCGGTCACGTGTCCGCCCTGCCGCGTCTGCGTCGGGCGACCGGTGTACTCCGGCCAGTCGAGGGTGGTCGTGACGGTCCGCAGCGCCGGCCTGACGGCGACGTGCAGACGTCGGCGGACGACGGGCGCGTCGCCGCAGGCGATCTCGAAGACGGCCTGTCCGTTCGCCGCCGCGGCAGCGGGCCAGTGCGCGACGAAGCGCCGCGTGTCGCCGTCGCCGCGTCCGACGTCGGTCATGACGAACGTGTCGTCGGCGAGGAACCGCTCGCCGTCTCTGGAGACGCGGACCACGCAGTCGCCGGTGGGGTTGGCGACGTCGGCCCGGAACGTCACCGGTCGGCCGGCGGTTACCGTCGCGCCGTCCTCGGGGTGCACCGAGACGATTCGCGTGGCGGTGGGGGGCGGCGCGTCATCGCCCAGCGCCCGTCGCAGCGACGCGCCCACCGGCTTGGGGGCGAACAGGGCGTAGAGCGCGAAGGCCGCCGCCGCGACGCCCAGGACGATCGCCCCGGTCCGCAGCGGGCGCGCGGACACGGCGTCGGCCGGGTGAACGGCGCCGGCCTCCCGCTCGGCGAGCCGGCGGACTGCGGCGACGGCGGCCGGGCTTGCCGAACGGTCCCGCGCCAGCTCGATGGCGGCCGTCAGGTCGTTGCGGAACTTCGGGTCGGATTTCTCGATCAGGCGGGCGACGTACCGGTCGCTCATCCGCCGCACGAGCGGGGCGATCACGAACCCCGCCAGCAGCGCGACCAGCAGGACCGCCAGGCTCCAGCGAAGGCTCGTGCGCACCTCGACCGACAGCCCGCCGGACACCACGTGGTCCGCGACGACGATCCCCAGCAGCATTCCGACGGCGGCGGCGACGATGAGCATGAGCGACGTCCCCGCCGAGACGAGCCGCGCCCGCGTCCGCGTGGCGCGCAGCGCGCGGGCGAACAGCGCATGATCGGACGGGTTCTGATCGCGCTCGGTCATTGTCGGTCCCTTCCTATTCTATCGGAATCGGACCGACGGGCGTCGCGGAAGTTCCGTTGAATCGGCGCGCCCGCATCTGCCGGCGACCTGCCCGCGCGCATCACCGCGAGGCGATGCGGACCTCCTTGCCGGACTTGTGGCTCTTGTAGAGCCCTTCCAGGATGGCGATCACGGCCCGCGACTGGCTCGGCGGGACCGGCACGGGCTTGTCGGCGAGCACGGCGCCGGCGAACGCCTCGATCTCCGCGCAGTGCGGCTCGTCGCCCTTGCGGACGTCGATCTTCGTGTCCACGTATCCGCCGGCGGTGTGGTCGTAGTACTCGCACGCCGGCCACTTCGCCCCCGCCTTCGTGCCGAACAGGTCGATGCGGTTGTCGGTGTGCGGTCCCTGGTTGAGCAGGAAGCTGCACTCGAGCGACAGGGCGGCGCCGTTGGCGAAGCGGATCAGCCCGGCCGCGAAGTCCTCGACGTCCACGCCGTCGTGGTCGATCGGGCCCCACTCGCTCCAGACGTTCTTGTCCTTTGCCAGCATCGTTCCCGCCAGCCCGGTGACGCTGACCGGC
>CAZADC010000449.1:0-3191 GCA_964483755.1 uncultured Planctomycetaceae bacterium
CCAGGCCCATGGCGCTGCCTATCCATGCGGTGATTCCCACACCGCAACCGGCTCGGCGGGCGGCGGGTCGCCTTGACAGGTCCGGGGGGCGGGTCTATTCTCAACGTGCCCGGTCCGTGCGTTGCGGCAGGGCGGCGTTGCCGGACGAGCCGAGGACGCCGAATGGCTCTGGTCGATGAATCCAACCCCTCGCGTCAAGGCAGGTCGACCCCGCCGGGGGACGACGAATCCGCCGACGGATCGTCGATCGAGTCTCGTCGGGACCTGTGGCGGTATGTCGGCGTGGGACTGGAGTTCACGCTGACGTTCGGCGCCTTCCTCACGGGCGGGCTGCTGATCGACCTGCACCTCGGCACCACTCCCGGCATGACGGTGTTAGGCGCGGCCGTGGGGTTCGGCGCGGCGACGTACCGCCTCGCCCGCCAGGCGCTGGAAGCGCAGCGCGACGCGCGGTCCGGCAATCCGGAAGGTCCGCACGACGAGATCTGACGCGGGAGGAATTCCCATGTCGGCGCCCATGGACATCCGCTATTCGGCGATGCTCGCGTGGGTCCTGCCGGTCGCCGTGCTGACGGCCGGGATGGGAATCTATCCGACGTGGGTCGTCGCCGGCCTCGACGGTCTGCTGGCGCAGCTGGCCGCGGGCGCAGTCGTTCTCGGCGTGAAGCTGGCGTTCGCGCTCGTGGTCGTCCGCCACGCGCGGCGCGGGCCCACGCGGGCGGCTTTCGTCTACATGACGATGTCCGTCCTGCGGATCGCGGTGAGTCTGGGGCTCGCCGGCGCGGCGTGGAAGCTGCTGGACCTGCCGCCGGGCCCGCTGCTGCTGTGGACGGCGATATTCTACCTGGCCCTGCTGGCGCCGGAGACGGCGTGGCTGGTCCGCGCCCTCCAGCGCGACGCCTTCCGGGTCGCCCTCGGCGAGATCGACTGGCGGGCGCGCGAGAGTGATCGGCCGGGCGACGCGCGCCGAGCCGAACGACACGAGGATTCGACGGCGGTGAATTCGTGACGATGCTGGCCGTCAACAACCTGATGGAGCACCTGAGGGACCACCCCTGGCCGGGCTGGGAGGCGGAATGGTTCGGTGTGCCCGTGACGCTCATGTCGAGCGGGATCGCGGCGATGATCCTCTCGGCCGTCGTGTTGATCGCTATCATCCTCCCCGCCGCCCGGAAGCGCCGGGAGGCGCCGTCGGGCCTGCGGAACGTGCTGGAGGTGGTGGTGCTGTTCGTGCGGGACCGCATCGGCAAGCCCGCCCTCGGCGTCCACACCGGCGAGTACCTGCCCTTTCTGCTGACGATGTTCGTGTTCATCCTCACGCTGAACCTGATGGGGATGGTTCCGCTGGAGGCGGTCTCCGAGCTGCTGCACATGGAGGACACCACGCCGCTGGGCGTCACGGCGACGACCATCCCGGCCGTCTGCATGGCGCTGGCGGGCATCACGCTGATCGCCATCGTGCTCAACGGGCTTCGCCGCGCGGCCTGCCGCGCGCGACGCGAGCGCAACTGGCCGGCGCCGCTCGCGCTCGCGCTGTCGCCGGTGCTGTGGGTGATGAGCCTGAGCCCGTCAGTCCCGGGGGTTACGGGCAAGATCCTCGCCGTGCCGCTTTCGGCGCTGGAGCTGGTCGGGGCGGTGATGAAGTGCTTTGCGCTGATGATCCGCCTGCTGGCGAACATGCTCGCCGGGCACGCGCTGATCGGCGTGCTGGTGATGCTGCTCCTGCAGGCGCTGGCGGCGATGATCGAGACCGGCGCGATGCAGCTGGTCTACGTCGGCCCGCTGGTCGTGATCGCCGGCGTCGCCGTCAACATCCTGGAGCTGCTGGTCGCCGGGCTGCAGGCGTACATCTTCACGTTCCTTTCGGCGATGTTCCTCGGGCTGTACGTCGAGACGTCGCACTGACCATCAAGGACGCCGCGGATGAACCTCGACGTGCTCAAGACCTTCTGCGACCTGGTGGACACGGGCAGCTTCTCCAAGGCGGCCGACGCCAACTACATCTCCCAGTCCGCCGTCTCGCAGCAGCTCGCCAAGCTGGAGCGTGACCTGTCGGTGCAGCTCATCAACCGTGGCGGGGGACTGGTCTCGCCGACCGAGGCGGGCAAGGCGTTCTACGAGGGCGCCCACGACATCCTCCGTCGTCACGAGCAACTGCTCGGGGAGGTGCGCTCGGCGGCCGACTCGGTCCGCGGCGTGCTGCGGGTGGGGACGATCTACTCGGCGGGGTTCTACCTGCTGGACGTGTACGTCCGCGAGTTCCTCCAGACGCATCCGGAGGTCACGCTTCACGTGGAATACACGCACTCGGACCGCATCTACTCGGACGTCATCAGCGGGCAGATGGACTTGGGCGTGGTCGCCTATCCGGAGAAGCTGCGTGCGATTGAGGTGATTCCGCTGACCCGCGAGGAGCTCGTGGTGGTCTGCCCGCCGAATCACCGCCTCGCGGGCAGGAAGACCGTTTCGCCGCGCGAGCTGGATGGGGAGAAGTTCGTCGCCTTCACGCGAAATATCCCGACCCGCCGGGCCCTGGACAAGCTGCTCAAGAGCCGGCGGATCGACGTCGAAATCGCGATGGAGTTCGACAACACCGAGCTGCTCAAGCGCGCGATCTACGTCGAGGCCGGACTGAGCATCCTCCCCCGCGACAGCGTCGAGCTGGAGGCCAGCCACGGCGACCTGGCGTACGTGCGGTTCCGCGACCCGTCGCAGTGGACGCGCCCGGTCGGGATCATCCGCCACCGGGGCAAGGCGCCCGCGCCGGCCGAGCGGATGTTCCTGGCGATGCTCCGCGAGAAGACGTAGAAGGGCGCTGCGATGGAGGAAGCATGATCGACCTGCACACGCACACGCTGCTGAGCGACGGGGAGTTGATTCCGGCCGAGCATATCCGCCGGGCGGAGGTGGCCGGATATCGCACGCTCGGCATCGCCGACCACGCGGACCTGGCGACCTGCGGGCGGATCCTGGAGACGCTGCTGGTCGCGGCCGAGCGGGAGAACGAGCTCGGGCGAATGCGCGTGCTCGCGGGCGTGGAGTTCACGCACGTTCGCCCGGCCCATTACGCCGAGGCGGTGGCGACGGCGCGGAAGCTCGGCGCCCACCTGGTTATCGCGCATGGCGAGACGATTGCCGAGCCGGTCGAGCCGGGCACCAACCGAGCGGCCGTTGAGGCGGGCGCCGACGTC
>CAZADC010000450.1:0-3167 GCA_964483755.1 uncultured Planctomycetaceae bacterium
GGCCCGGATCGACGCATTCGATCCACAGCACGTCGTCGCCGAACAGCTCAGCCGCGACGGACTCGCCCTCGACGCAGCAAGCCACGGCGTTGGCGGCCGCGGGGTGCGTGTGCACGACGAACGCCTGCGGGAGCAGGTGATGCAGCAGCGCCTCGACGGACGGGCGCCGGCGGTCGCCGGGGTCGCGGCGCGCTGCGAGCACGCGGCGCTTGAACTCCGCCTCGCGTTCGGCGCGGTCGGCCGGCAGGTCGGCGTCGAGCAGGTCGGCGAGCTTCTCGCGGTCCATCGCGACGAACCCGTCGGGCTCGATCGTCCCCAGGGCGAACCCGCTTGCCTTGACGTACAGCGTGTCGGCGTCCTTGACGGACGTATTGCCCCCGCCGGCGAGCACGTAGCGCGGGTCGCCGCCGTATTCGCGGGAGAGTTCGGCGAGCGGGTCCAGTCTGTCAAATGCGTTGTCTGTGCGTGCGTTCATGGTCGTCTCAGCGTGCGGTGCGGTGGAAGTATCGTTCGATGACGGCCGCTCCCAGCCGGGCGAAGTCGGTGATTCGCGATTCGTCGCTGTCGTAGTCCGGGTTGGGCCGCCCCTCGGCGTCGACGAAGCCCGGCTCGCCGCTGACGGTGAGGAACTCGTGGGCGGCCGCCACGCAGGCGCCCTCCCGGAAGATGTCCTTCAGCTCGTCGGGCACGGGCTTGCCGCCCACGCACGTCGGCTCGATGGGCAGCAGGTCGAGCGTGTTGTGCTCGGTGCCGGCCGTGACGAAGATGCCCGCCCGCCGCATCGCCGTGACGTACTCGGCGAGGACGTCGGGCTCGTTGCGGACGGGGATGAACTCGGCCGCGTGGATGTTGCGGTCCTTCAGCTCGGCGATGAGCGTCTCGACCGGCTGCTCGAACGGGCAGATCGGCGACGCGCCGTCGGCGAGCGTCGGATAGCAGGGGATGCCGCCGAGCTCGCAAATGAGCGTGTACGCCTCGTCGAAGTCGACGAACCGTTCGGCGACGAAGGCCGGCTTGCCCGCCTTCATCAGGTGCTTGCGGATGGCGCCCTGCACGGCGACGGGGTCGTTGACGTCGGGCGGCGCGGCGCCGAGCAGTTCCGCCAGCACGGCGGGCCGCCGGTCCGCGGACGTGGCGGCGAACAGCGCCTCCTGGAACGCGCGGGCGACGTGCCGCTCCTGGAGGGTCACCGCTTCGGGCGGACACTCGTGCCGCGCCACCACGCCGTCGATCACGGCGGGTTCGGTCAGGGGCGTCTCGACGCCGGCGTCGGCGAAGAGACCCGCCAGGGCGGCGATCATCTCGGCCATTCGGTCGCGGTCGCCTGCGCGGATCTTCTCGACGATCCGCCGGGCGGTGTCGGTCATGTCGGCGAAGCGGGTGACGGCCTTTCCGCAGACGTACATCTTGCCGGGGTTGCCCGGGTCGTTGATCTTCAAGCCGTCGGCGACAAGCTCGTCGATGAGACAGATGATCTCCAGCCCGAACAGCGGGAAGATGCCGCGGGGGCGAGCGAGGGCGACGAAGTCGGCGTAGACGCGGTAGTCGTAGTAGTTGCTCACGCCGAGCACGCGCACGTCCTGGGCGTCGGCGAGCTCGACGGCCTGGGCGACCGAATCGAACGCGGAGAAGTTCGGCGGCAGATGGATGTGCGAGTTGACGGCGGGGGGACGGGCCGGCGCGACCCCCTCGGCCGCGAGGCGGCGGGCCTCGTCCGGCGTCGCCAGGTCGGTCAGGAAGCGCAGCGGGTCGGAGGCGGTGTCGGTCATGTCGCTGTCTCTGTCATGTGGCGGATGCGGCGGCCGGCGGTCCGGGTTCGGGCCGGCATTCGGGCGAGAGTATACCCCATGGCCGCGCCGCAGGCACGGACGGGTCCGCGGGCGCGTCGCCGCCGGCTGCCTACCCCCCGGCTGTAACGCGGAGGACCTTCCGCGGCGGCAGGTGCAGGGCGGCACCGAGCGCGTCCTCGGCCGACTCCTTCAGCGACTCGCTGATCGTCGGGTGCGCGAAGACCACCTCGGCCAGCTCGCTGACAGTGACCTGCCGGTGCATCATGCACGTGGCGGCGGCGATGATCTCCGTGACGTTGTGCCCGAGCATGTGCACGCCGAGGAGGCGCCCCGTCTCGCGATGGCGGAGGACCTTGGCGAAGCCGGCCGTGTCGCCGGCGGCCATCGCCTTGCCCAGGTGCTTCAGCGGGAAGCTGCCGACGGCGACGGGAATCTTCCGCTGCCGCGCCTGCTGCTCGCTGAGCCCGACGGTGGCCACCTCGGGGAAGGTGTACACGGCGCCGGGCACGGGGGCGTCGGCGGTGCGATGCTCGCCGAGGGCATTGGCGACGGCGACGACTCCCTGCGCGGACGCGGCGTGTGCGAGCGGCCAGCGGCCGTTCGCGTCGCCGATGCAGTAGATTCCCTCGGCCGACGTCTCGAGCCGGTCGTTGACGACGACCAGCCCGCGGTCGGTCTCGACGCCGGCGTCCTCGATCCCGATATCAGCCGTGTTGGCGCGTCGCCCGACGGCCGTCAGGACGCGGTCGCAGCGGACCTCGTCGCCGCCGGTGAGCTTCGCGACGATCTCGTCTCCGCCGGCGTCGAGCTGCTCGACCTTCGTGTCCGTGTGAATCGTTACGTCGCGTGCAGCGAGAATCTCCTCCATGCCGGCGCCGAGATGCCGGTCCAGCTCAGGCATGAGCGAGGGCATCATCTCGACGACGGTCACCTCGACGCCCAGCGGCTGGAGCATGCAGGCGAACTCGCAGCCGATGATGCCGCCGCCGACGATCATGATTTCATCGGGCAGCTCGGGGTTGACGGTCGCCTCGTCCGTGGTGACGACCTTCTGGCCGTCGAACGGGAAGACGCCCGGCCGCGCGGGCGCCGAGCCTGCGGCGACGATCGGGCGGGTGCTGGAGTTCCTCGGCGTCGACGCGGACGATGAGCAGATCGCCACCTGCGCCGAAGCCGGCGACTTCAAGCGCCTGTCCGGCGGGCGCGAGGCGGGCAGGGAAGACCGCACGTCCTTTTACCGCAAGGGCAAAGTCGGCGACTGGCGCGAGCACTTCGACGCGACGGCCGAACGCCGCTTCGAGAAGAAGGGCGGGCGGCTGCTCGCCGAGCTGGGCTACGCGACCGCGGCCGCTACCGCGTGAAACGCATGTGCTACGC
>CAZADC010000451.1:0-3147 GCA_964483755.1 uncultured Planctomycetaceae bacterium
GACCTGTCCCGCGGCTGCTCGGTGGAGGACATCGTGCTGATCACCGCGATCACGACCGCCCAGGCGATCGCCCTGGACTGACCGACGCCGGGGGCGCTCGGATCCGCTTCAGGAGGATTGCTCCCGTCGGGGGCGTTCGCTATAGTCTCCGCGGGTCGCCGCATCACTCCCTCAACCGCCGAAAGGACGCGCCATGCACAAGCTGCGATTCCGCCAGATCCACTTGGACTTCCATACCTCTCCGGCCATCCCCGGCATCGGCGAGGCGTTCGACGCCGCGGAGTGGCAGGCGGTGCTGAAGGCCGGGCGCGTCGATTCCGTCACGACGTTCGCCAAGTGCCATCACGGCTGGAGCTACCACGAGACGAAGGTCGGCAAGATGCACCCGCACCTGGACTTCGACCTGCTGCGCGCGCAGTACGACGCCTCGAAGGCGATCGACGTCAACGTGCCGATCTACATCTCCGCCGGCGTGGACAACGTCGCCAGCTACGACCATCCCGAGTGGCGGGAAGTTGGCGCGAGCGGCTGCTACAACGGCTGGGCGACGTCCACCGTGCAGGCGGGCTTCCACAAGATGTGCTTCAACACGCCGTACCTCGACTACCTGTGCGAGCAGATCCGCGAGGTGGTCCACCTCTTCCCCGAATGCGACGGCGTCTTTCTCGACATCATCCACCAGGGCCAGTGCTGCTGCAAGTGGTGCCTGGCCGTCATGGACAAGTTCGGGCTGGACGCCAAGAACGAGTCGGATCGCCGGCACTGCGCCGAGCTCGCCCTCGAGCGCTACTACGAGATGACCACCGACGCCGTCCGCGGCGAGTCGCCCGAGATGCCAGTGTTCCACAATTCCGGGCACATCCGCCGCGGGCAGCGGGACATCCTCAAGTACTTCTCGCACCTGGAACTCGAATCGCTCCCCACCGGCGGCTGGGGATACGATCACTTCCCCGTCTCGGCGAAGTACGTCGCGAAGCTGGGGATGGACTTCATGGGCATGACGGGCAAGTTCCACACGACGTGGGGCGAGTTCGGCGGGTATAAACACCCCAACGCCCTGCGGTACGAGTGTGCGGCCATGCTGGCCTACGGGGCGAAGTGCAGCGTGGGCGACCAGCTCCATCCCTCCGGCGCGCTGGACGAGAGCACCTACAGGCTGATCGGGCAGGCGTACAGCGAGGTGGAAGCGAAGGAGCCGTGGTGCGATGACGTCGAGAGCGTCGCCGACGTCGCGCTCCTGTCGGCCGAGGCGCTCGACGGACAGGTCAAGAACAACGACGCCGACACCGGCGCGGCCCGCGTACTGCTCGAGGAGCATTTCCTCTTCGACGTCATCGACGCGCAGATGGACCTGTCAGGCTATCGGGCGGTCGTGGTCCCGGACGACGTCGAGATGACGCCCGGGCTTCGGACCCGCCTCCAGTCGTACGTGGATGACGGCGGGAAGCTGCTGCTGAGCGGCCGGGGCATCCGGGCGGCCGGGAGCGATGAGCCGGCGTTCGACGTCGGGGTCGAACTCGAGGGGCAGAGCCCGTATCAGCCGGATTACGTGCTGCCGGTCGAGTCGCTGCGCGCCGAATGGGTGCATGCTCCGATGGTGATGTACCTGCCCTCGCAGCGCATTCGCGTCACCGACGGCGAATCGCTCGGCGACGTCTACGATCCGTACTTCAACCGGACCTTCCGGCATTTCTGCAGCCATCAGCATGCCCCGCCGCGCCCCGTGCCGTCCGGGTACGCCTGCGGCGTGCGCAAGGGCGGCGTGCTGTACCTCGCCCATCCGGTGTTCACGATCTACCGGGCGCTGGGCGCGGTCGCCTGCCGGCAGTACGTCGCCCAGGCGCTGGACGCGCTGCTGGGCGAGGACCGGTCGCTTTCGGTGAATCTGCCGTCGACGGGGCGCGTGTCGCTGATGCGCCAGAGCGACAAGGGGCGGTACGTCCTGCACCTGCTGCACGCCGACACGATCAACCGCGGCGGGCGCGTCGAGCTCAGCGACCACGGATACGTCCGCGACGGTCAGCCCGTCGAGGTGATCGAGGAGCTCTCGCCCGTCCGCGACACGGCCGTTCGCCTGAAGGTCCCCGAAACGGTCCAGCGCGTCACCGTCGAGCCCCAGGGCCGGGAGATCGCCTTCCAGCAGTCCGACGGGTGCGTCGAGCTGAAGATCGACGAGTTCACCTGCCACGCGATGGTGGTCCTGCACTACGGCGGCTGATGCGGCGCCGCGCGGTCTGGTCGGTTCCGGACGCGCGCGATAGAATGGGCGGTATGGCTAAGCGAGACTACTATCAGGTCCTCGGCGTCAAGCGCAAGGCGTCCGAGGCGGACGTCAAGTCCGCCTACCGCAAGCTGGCCCGCAAGTACCATCCGGACGTGAACAAGGAGCCCGACGCCGCCGAGAAGTTCCGCGAGGCGACCGAGGCGTACGAGGTGCTCTCGGACCCCGAAAAGCGCAAGGTCTACGACCAGTACGGGCACGCCGGGCTGGAGGGGCAGTTCGCCGGCGGCTCGCCCAGCGGGCACGGCGCGCCCGGCGGGGCGCGCACATACACCTGGCGGTCCGGCGGCGGCAGGGGCGGCGCCGCCGGGTTCGAGGACGTCTTCGGCGGCATGGGCGGCGGGTTCGCCGGGATGAGCCTGGAGGAGCTTCTCCAGGTGCTCGGCGGCGGACCGGCCGGGGGCGGAGGGCGGCGGACCGCCCGGCGACCCGGCGCAAGGCAGGCGAAGGGCGGTGACGTCGAGTCGCAGATCGAGCTGGACTTCCTCCAGGCCGTGCGGGGCGGAACCACCTCGCTTCGAATGCAGCGCGGCGCGAAGACGGAGACGATCGACGTCAAGATTCCACCGGGCGTGAAGGACGGCTCGAAGATTCGTCTCCGCGGCAA
Source organism: uncultured Planctomycetaceae bacterium (assembly GCA_964483755.1). GTDB lineage: Bacteria > Planctomycetota > Phycisphaerae > SM23-33 > SM23-33 > CAZADC01. The sequence goes on from CAZADC010000451.1 coordinate 2,889, forward strand.
GGGGCAGGAGGGCCCGGGCGGTCCGGGCGACCTGTACATCGTCACGCGCGTCCGCCCGCACCCGTACTTCCGGCGCGAAGGCGACGACATCTACGTCGACCTGCCGATCAGCATCCCCGAGGCCGTCTTCGGCGGGTCGGCGGACGTGCCGACGATCGACGGGATGACCACGGTCAGGATTCCGCCGGGCACCAGCGGCGGCCGACGCCTGCGCCTTCGCGGCAAGGGCGTTCCGGCCTCCGACGGCACGCCGGCCGGG
>CAZADC010000452.1:0-3111 GCA_964483755.1 uncultured Planctomycetaceae bacterium
CAGCGGGCGTACCGGTCGGCGACCTCCCCGAGCCCGTCGGCGTCCAGGCCCGCCGTCAGCAGCAGCATGTCCCACCCGAACAGCGCGATCAGCCCGGAGAACAGCGTCACGTAGATGCCGGTCATGTTGACCATGTCCGGGTTCGCCGCGGCGCGGGCGTGGTAGCCGTCGTTGAAGCGCTTCAGGACGGCGGCGCGGTCGATCTGGCCGAACGTCTCCCACGGATCGAACGCCAGCACCTGCTCGGGTTCGTCAAAAGCCTGCGACACGTTGCGGTTGATGTCGCGCCCCTCGACGGCGTAGGCGGCGTGCCCCATCTCGGTGTGCCGCCCGCCGAAGACGTTGTAGTGCACGTCGCATCCGAACAGGACGTCGAAGTTCCACGCCTTGCGGAACGCCACGGCCGCCGCCTGACGGACCTCCGGCGGGCTGTCGGGGCTCACGTCGATGCCGGTCACCGCCTTCATCAGCTCGAAGTGATAGTCGTCCGCGCTGTGCTCGGTGCGGGGCACGCGCGGCGGCGCCTCCAGGTGGATCGCCGCCCAGCCGTCTTCGTAGGACATCGGAACTCTCCTGTTCTTTGTCGCAGACGGACGTTATACCTGTGCCGCGTGCGAAAGCCAGCTCTCGCGTATCGTTTTCCACCGTGTGAAAGGACGCCGCATGATTCACGAGAACGTCGAATTCCAGGGCATCGCCGAGGCCCGCCCCGTCGCGGGCCGCGACGGCCTTCGCCTCCAGCGCGCGCCCGAGGAGCTGCGCCTGAAGGTCAACGAGCGGGCGCAGATCAAGCTCCTCCAGCCGGGATGCGCCGAAATCCGCTGGGTTGCCGACGGTCCGACGCGCCTGACGCTGAGCTGCGCCGAGGGCGCGATCGACGCGATGGTCTTCTTCGGCGACTTCCAGCACAACCAGCGGGTCACCATCCGCGACGAGCCGCAGACGCTGGATATCCAACCGCCGCAGCGCCTGTGGGCGCTCGACCCGGCGCGCCTGGGCCCGCTGGCGTTTTCCCCGCGGGTCTGCCGCGTCCGGATGGTCGGCGGCCCGGTGCTGTTCCACGGCGTCGAGGGCGAGGGCATCCGCCCGCCCCGCGCCGACGAACTGCCGGACCTGCGCCTGCTGACCTACGGCACGTCGATCACGCACGGCTCGGCCGCCACGGGCCCGCACCTGCGCTACGTGGCGCAGCTCGCGTGGCGCCTGCGCGCGGATCTGACGAATCTCGGCGTCGGCGGGGCATGCTGGTGCGAGGGCGAGCTCGCTGACTGGATCGCCGCGCGGGATGACTGGGACGCCGCCGTGCTCGCGCTGTCGGTGAACATGATCGGCGCCGGCTTCCCACTCGATGAATTCCACGAACGCGTGTCGTACATGGTGAACACCGTCGCCGGCGCCGACACGACCCGCCGCGTCGCGTGCGTGACGATCTATCCGCACGGGCGGGACTTCGGCGAGGTCAACCCCGACGCGAAGGGAACGCCGGACGAATACCGTCAGAAGCTCCGCGACGCCGTCGCCGCCTGCCCGCACGACAACGTGAGCTGCCTGGAGGGCCCGGAGATCCTCTCGGAGTACCGCGGCGTGACGACCGACCTCATCCACCCCGGCGACCACGGGATGATCGAGATGGGCGAGAATCTCGCGGCCCGGATGGCGGATGTCTTCGAACCCCTCCGCGGCCGGCGATCGCAGACGACCTGAACGAACCCACATCATTCGCTGACAGGGCGCATGGCGCAATTCGAGCGCGATGTCCTTCCCATGGCGCCGCGCGGACCCGACGGCTGCCCACCTGCTGCATCGCCCGGCGCGCGCCGGGTCAACGCCCGCTGCGCGCGGCGGCGACCATCTCGTCGATCGTCGTAACGGCCGCGGCGCAGATGCGGTCCGCCGCCCCGTAGTAGACCGTCAGCGTACCGTCGTCGTCGGCGACGACGCCGTTGGAGAACACGCAGTTGGCGAACACGCCCGCCAGCTCGTACGGCGCCTCGGGAACGAACACCGGCTCGGGCGAACGCGCCGTCAGCAGCTCGGGATGATCGAGGTCGCTGAGCATCGCCCCGAGGCAGTAGCGCCCCTCGGCGCTGGCGGCGTGGTATATCTCCAGCCAGCCCTCGTCCGTGCGGATCGGCGGCGCCCCGCATCCGACCCGCCCGGACTCCCACGTGTTCGGCGTCGGCGCGAGGGTCATCTCGTGCCGTCCCCAGCAGCGCAGGTCCGGCGAGCAGGCCGTCCAGATGCTCGCGGGGTTGAACTCGTTCTTGTACGGCCGGTGTCGGCAGACGTACATGCCGTCCACCTTCTCCGGGAAGATGCACACGTCCTTCTGGTACGGCGGGAAGATCACGCCCTCGCGCGAGAAGGTCACGAAGTCATCCGTGACGGCCAGCGAAACCGTCACGCCCCGCTGGGACACGGAGGTGTACGCGACGTAGTACCGCCCGTCGATCGGCGTGATCCGCGCGTCCTCGCACCCGAACGTCTCGTACGGGCCGGCGGGGAAGATCGCCGGGGCGTCATCGAAAGTGAAGTTCCGCCCGTCCCGGCTGCGAGCGACGCGAAGGTGCGACAGGCTCGTCAGCAGGAGTCGTCCTCTATAGAGGATCTTGCGCGGGTCGGAGAGGTCCAGGTCCGGGTCGTCCCGCGGGATGCGGATCACGCGCACGTCCCGCGCCTCCGGGTCGTAGATGACGGTGGCGACGTAGTCGTCGCCCTCGTCAACGGGCTTTTCGCCCACGCGGACGAGCAGGAGGGTCTCCTCGCCCACCCGCACGGCCGCGGGGTTGAGCGTGCAGAAAACCTCCAATCCCTCGCGGCTTGGGGGCAGGTCGTCGGGCGTCAGCAGCGGGTTCGCGTCCAGTCGTTTCATCGGCGGGTCCCAAAGGCGTTGCGAAAGACAGGACATCCTATCGTCTGCGCGGCCGCGCGCAAAGCGAACCGCGCGCTTGTCTGCGCGACCGGCGAGCGAGGGGCGAAGAACCCGCCGCACACCCGGAGGAGGAACTGTGAGAAAGGGACATTCTTGTCTTGACGGGCGGCCGCTACTCATAGAAGGGCGAGGGACCTGACTTCAACACGCCCCTGAGAATCTGTTGTAAGTCCTTGTTT
>CAZADC010000453.1:0-3103 GCA_964483755.1 uncultured Planctomycetaceae bacterium
ATCCGGATCAATATTCCGGCCCTTTCGACCGAAGTCCGCCGCAAGATGGTCGGTCGGGTCAAGGAGTTGAGCGAGGAGGCCAAGGTCTCGATCCGCAACGTCCGCCGCGACGGCAACAAGGAGGTCGACAAGGCCGAGAAGGCCTCCGAGATCAGCGAGGACGACGCCCGCCGCGCCAAGGAAGAGATCCAGGAGCTGACCGGCAAGTACGAGAAGCAGGTCGACGAGATGCTCGACGCCAAGACGAAGGAGATTCAGGAGACCTGACCCGCGCCGCAGAGGTTACAATGGCGTTCGCGGGGGAGTAGCTCAGTTGGTAGAGCAACGGCCTTTTAAGCCGTAGGTCCTGGGTTCGAGTCCCAGCTCCCTCATTCCGCCTCGCGCGCCGGGCGCGGGGGCCGGCGCCATGCTTCCCTTAGGAAGCATGATCCAACAGCGATGCGATACCGCCGTGCTTCGGTTCGTGCGATCGGGGGGTTCGGGTTGCGTGGGAAGGCCCCGCGCCTTGCGAATTCGGGTCATCCGATCCAGCAGCGGGAAGTTGTCGGAAGGGCGTCTGCGGGTGCGGCGCGGGTGTCCCGGCAGCTCGGGCGGGCGTTGCGGAGGATGGTGATCGACTCGACCAGCGCCTCGCGCCGGCGGTAGTAGTCGGCCTCGATGAGCCGTCCGTGAACCCGCTTGTACAGTCCCGCCAGGCGCGACGCCTCGTCGTCGGTCGAGCCGAGCCCGGAGCGGAGATCCTCGATGATCCGGCGGGCCCGGGCGAGCCGGTCGGCGGCCGAGGCGACGTCGCCGACGTCGAGGGCGTGGAGCGCCGAACGGCACAACTCGATCGCCCCCGCGTGGAGACGGGTCCTCAACCACCTTGGCGCCGCGGTCGCCGCGGCGGTGCGGCGGTAGACGGCCGCCGGGTGGACAGGCGGTCCGGTGACCGACCCGGCCGCCAGAACTTCACCGGCCCCGCGGGGGGTGCACTCGTCACGTTGGCGCTTCCGTGCGCTCATGAAAATCCTTCCGACATACATATCGGCCGGCAGGGCTGCAGAACTTGACGCGCCGAGCCGGCGGCATGAGCGAACGCGGGGCGCCGTTCTTGCGGCGCGCCGTTTTGACAGCGCGGCGGGCTTCGCGGGCCGCCGCGCGCCGGAGGTGGATGCGTCCGCGCAGCCGCCCGGATTGATCAAGCCGGGCGCCGGGTGATGAGCTCAGCGGAGCTCGGCCGGTTGCGTCGTCGCGGGGCGCGTGGACAGCGCCGGGCGCGTCGTCCCGGCCGGGCGCGTCGTGGGCTTCCAGAGGGGCGAGTCACCGTCGTCTCGCGCCGGCTGCGTGGTTGTCGGCCGGGTCGCGGGCGGGCGGCGCAGCGGCCATTCGAGCTGCCCGTGGGCGAGGCTGCTTACCAGGTCCCGGTCCCAGGACCGGGCGCGGACCAGCGGCGCGACGTACGTCGCGATGAAGTCCCCCGCGGAGCTGGACAGGTGGCCGCCGCCGTATCCGGTCTTCGACATCGCCGGGTCCCAGGCGATCTGGTAGAGCCTGTCGTAGTCCTCCATCCGCTGCGGTTCGTCGGGGATGTCGAACCCGACGCGCCCGGCGCTGACCGCGTGCTCGCCGTCCATCGTGCCGGTGATCGCCGTGCCGAGCAGAATCCAGTCGCGATCTGATCGGAACACGACCACGCCGCGCTCGCTGTGGGACAGGGCGCGGTCGAGCGGGTAGCCCGGCGAAAGACTCGGCGCGATCAGCACGATCCCCTCGATCCCGCCGCTCCAGGCGAGCTGTTCGGCGGTCCACACCGCGACGGTCCCGCCGCCGCTCTGTCCGACCAGCAGGACCGGCCGGCCGGGATACGCGTCGCGGTAGGAGACGACCCGGTCGGCCAGGCGTCCCGCCTCCTTGCGGTTGCGCAGCTCGGCGCGGAGATTGTAGAGGGGCCCCAGCGCGGAGGTCCAGTCGTACAGCTCGATGGCGTACTGCACCCCGCCGGCGGCGAGCCCTTCGACGATCGACTCATTCAGCGGCCCGCGCCCCTCCACGCCCGGCAGAACCACCACCAGCCCGCGCTCCAGGCGGGCGCGCGTCACGTACGGCTGCTCGGCCGCGCAGCCCGCCAGGGCGGCGGACGCGAGCAGTGCGACCGTCAGCATAGTGAGCGTCCTGCGGGTCATGGGCGTCTCTCGCTCCTCGCTCTCGTAAGACCTTCCACTTTGCCCGCCGGGCGGCGCGAAATCAAGCCGTCCCACTCCGGGTGCCGGCATGGCCCACGTCGAATGCCCGCATCACCGGCGCCAGGACGGCCGTGACGACGCCGGCGCCGCTGTCCCTCCCGTGTCCGCGCGCGACGGCCGCGACGCTCCGCGCGCCGCACCCGTGGTCGCGCCCGTGCGGGAACACGCGCCGCGCCAGTGCGAACTGCGTCCGCGCCAGGTCGACGGCCTGCCGCGCAAGCTCCCGGTCGTCCGACAGCTCCGCCGTCAGCGCGATCAGCGCCGGATTCCGCCGCCGCGGGCGCCCGTCCTCGAACCAAGCGGGCATGTCCGCCCGCTTGCCGATCCCGTGCAGGTCCGCCCGCGCGTGACGGACCTCGGGATTGATCGCCAGCACGGACGGTTCGGCATCCTCCGTTCGCGCGGAGGCGTCGAAGACGGCGGCGTCGTACCGCCGGTCGCCCGTCGCGTTGTGATACGTCCGCACGGCGGCCGCGACGGCCGTGGCGTCCGGGTCGACGAGCTGCGTGGCGAGCAGGTCCAGCAGGCGCTCCGCCGCCCGGCGGAAGACGTCCTCGCCGGTGCGGGCCGACAGCGACAGCAGGGCGTCGATCGCGGCGCTGGCGAGGAAGTTCTCCGCGCGATCGATCTCCATCTCGTGCGTCGGCGCCTCGGTGACGGCCTGGTGGTAGGCGGCGTCCTCGTCGTCGGCGGGGGCGTAGACGCCTCCCTGCGGAAGAAGCCCGACGGGCAGTCGCTCGCGATTGACGATCGCGTCGGCCCAGCGGCGCCCGTGCGTCCGCGCCAGCTCCAGGTAGCGCGGGTCGCCGGTCATCTTGTCGGCGACTAGTGCTCTGTCACAACTAAAGTTATGAGGCGTCCAATTCCGGGTATAGGTG